>CANLCA010000189.1 GCA_947487925.1 Verrucomicrobiales bacterium
CGTTCCGACCAATGGCACCTATGCCGTCTCCGCCCTTTTCCTGCCCCACGCGCAGGAAGCGGAACGACGGGGAGGGGTCATGGGGTGGCTCAATCTGGCCTCAAAAAAGGGCATCGCCTTGTTCGTGGTTCCCGAGGGCCCTACCGCGTCGTTTCGCGTTGCCACGGTGGATTTTGAAGCGGACTCCGGTTTCGGGAACGAGTCTTCGTCCGGGCTTTACACTCCAAACGGCGTTCCTGCAGAAGCCGCCACCGGATCTTCATGGACTGAGTTAGGCAGTTATTCAACTAGTCAATTCGCCCTGTTCGAATTGCAGTTTTCTCCTCCATCCGCGGCGGACCTCCTGGCGGTTACCAACGCCACAGCCCGGTTGAAGGCTCAGGTTTATCAGGGAACTGATGGATCAGGAAATCGTTTTCAAGTGGGCGCGAGCATCGAACTTCTGACGGATCTGCCGCTTCCGGAAACGAGCCACCATCGAGTGGGATACTACGCTTACAACGGCAATATTTTCGGTGATCCCGGCCGGATTGGGTTCCTGGATGAACTCTCCGGCAGCGGCAGCTTTTCAAAGCCGAACCAGCCGCCTACGGTGGCTCTGACATCACCTACGGAAGGGACCACGCTGACAGAACCTGGGATCCTGACGCTCGAGGCGAAGGCAAGCGATTCCGATGGTTTGATAAAAAGGGTCGAATTTTACTCGGGCACTCGCTTGATCACGACGGCGGATGCTCCTCCCTATCGGATTGAGGTGAGGGCACTCGCCGCGGGCGTTTACTCGTACAGCGCGAAGGCCGTCGACGACCAGGGGAGTGTCGGCTCCAGCGCTCCAGTGCAAGTGACGGTGAAGCCATTTGTTGAACCAGGAGGGGGGGGTGGCGAAGCGGTGCTTTCGTTTGCTTGGGCGGCAGGCAAGCTGACGATCTCCTGGGCTGAGAAGTATAAGGGTCAGATCCTGCAATCATCCGCGACACTGTTGAACCCGGTTTGGAAGGAGATCCCTGGGACTTCCGAGAACACGACTTACGCCGTGGGTTCGGATGGCGGGGCCTTCTATTACCGGCTCGTCGAAGGCCCGGGAACTCCTGTGGACCCTTCGGTCCCAAGATTGACCGTTGTGCTCACGGCGAGCGGGGTTCGAATTCAGTGGCCTTCGTCCTCGACAGGTTACCGGCTTGAGACTGCCGAATCGCTTATGGCGCCTCTCTGGGAAACGGTGCCAAGCGCGAACAACTCCTCGGTTTTGCCGGCTGGATCCGCCTCGCGTTTTTTCAGGCTTTCAAAGCCGTGAGAAGCATGGCGCGCAATTTGCGAAAGATCGACCGGAAGCTGGGTTCGCCGCGGCAGACTGCATGAACATGATTCGAGCCGCGCAAAGATTCTTTCAACGATCCTGGGTTCGGCCCGGCGGATGCCCGGACGCCGTGCGACAACAGGACGTTTTTTCAGGGGGTGATTCTGGAATGTTCCCGAAAGTTGCAGAGATCTTTGGGTCCTGGTTGACTTTGAGAGCACGGGTCTTACTCTACCCCCCGAATCACCGACGGTTAATTTGCCTCGCTGAGGGGCTCTGATTTCATTGTGGCGGCCAAAGACGATTATCTAATAGATTCGCTTATTGACATGGGCTGGGTGACCAACGATCAGTTGGAACCGGTCCGGCAGGAGGCGGATTCCACGGGCGAGGGTGTGGTGGACACCCTGGTGGCGCAGGGAGTGATTCCCGTCAGCGCGGTGGCGCAGGCCATGGCGGGGTATTTCAACGTCGAGTTCATGAACTTGGGAGACATGAAACTCTCCGACGCGGTTATTGCCGCGATCCCCCGGCACATCGCCAAGAAATACAGTGTCGTTCCGGTGCAAGTGCAGGAGGATTCGGTGACCGTGGCGGTTTCAGATCCCTCCGACCTGGAGATCTCAGACAGCCTTTCCATGCTGCTCAATAAGGCTGTGAGCCTGGTTGTGGCAACCCAGGAGGACATCTCGAACGCCATCGGCCGCTATTACGGAGCCAAGGACGACTCTGTCAGCAAGATGATCCAGGACATCACCGAAGGGGAGGTCCAGATCGCCACTTTGGGGAACGTGGCGGAAGCCGGGGATGGTTCGGCGGTAGACGCGGATGCGCCGATCATCAAATTGGTGAACACCATCATCGTCGATGCGTTCAAGATGAGGGCATCGGACATCCACTTGGAACCTCTTGCCAAGACTTTTCGAGTTCGATACCGGATCGACGGGATGCTGCACGAGATGAAGGGCCCTCCCAAGAGATTGCAGGCCTCCATCATCAGTCGGCTGAAAATCATGTCGAACATGTCCATCGCTGAGCGGCGGATTCCTCAGGACGGACGCATCCAGACCTCCGTTGGCGGGAAGACCATCGATCTTCGTGTGTCCTGCCTGCCCACGAACCATGGCGAGAGCATCGTCATGCGTATTCTGGACAAGGAAGGGTTGAAGCTGGGACTGGCGGAGCTTGGTTTCTTCTCGGATGACCAGCAGACCTTTGAGCGTTTGATCGCTCTGCCGGACGGGATCCTGCTCGTCACAGGGCCGACCGGGTCCGGCAAGACCACGACACTTTACTCGTGTTTGAACTACATCAATCGCCCGGATCGCAAGATTATCACGGTGGAAGATCCTGTCGAATACCAGCTTGCGGGGATCAACCAGGTGCAGGTGAGTGAGATTATCGGGTTCACCTTCGCCAGCGCTTTGAGGTCCATGCTTCGCCAGGCTCCCAACGTGGTCATGCTGGGTGAAATTCGAGACTTCGAGACGGCTTCCATTGCCATTAATGCGTCGTTAACCGGGCACCTAGTTTTCTCAACCCTGCACACCAACGACGCGCCCAGCGCGGTGACCCGGCTGATTGACATAGGGGTGAAACCTTTCTTGGTGGCCTCTTCGACGCGGGCCCTCATGGCCCAGCGGTTGGTCCGGAAAATATGCAAAAAATGCACTCATCCATTTTCCCCGACGGAATCCGAGTTGCGGGCCTTGGAGATCGATAAAGAGGCTGTGGCCGGCGCGACTTTTCGAAAAGGAAAGGGGTGCCCGGACTGTTCAAAGACGGGGCACCGTGGACGCTTTGGGATCTTCGAAGTGTTCGTGATTGACGACGAGGCGCGAAAGCTCATTTACGACAAGGTTCCTTCTTCCGTGCTGCGTACTCGCGCCCGGGAGATGGGCATGAGGACACTGCGTGAAGACGGTCGGCGCAAAGTCATAGCGGGTTTGACAACTCCTGATGAGGTCATCAGGGCCACTGTTGGTGACACCGCTTAAAAAATAGAGACTTGACCATCCAAACACCCCTTCGGGCACAAATAACAACGCCAAAGTATTCGAACCAGATATGTCCTATTCGATGTCAGATCTCCTTCAGTTAGTGGTGTCTGAGGGCGCGGCAGATTTGCATTTGCGCGTCGGCACGGCCCCCGTCATCCGCTTGCACGGCATTTTGCACCGCGTGGAAGGCCCCCATCTAAAGCCTGAAGACACCGAGGAATTGATGCGCAGTATCACGTCTGAAGAGCACATCCAACATGTGCGAGAACGTGGAGGGGCCGATTTTGGTTTTGCCTTCGGCGAACTCGCCCGATTCCGGGTGAGTATCTTCAAGGAAAAAGGGAATTTCGCCCTGGTCTTGCGTCAGATTCCGAACAAGCTGCTTGGCCTGGATCAAATCGGGCTGCCGCCTTCGGTTCGGGAGCTGCTTTATAAGCCTCGAGGCCTGGTCTTGGTGACAGGACCCACTGGCTCAGGCAAGACCACAACCCTGGCGTCGATGATCAACGTGATCAATGAGATGCGCGACGATGCCCATATCATCACGATCGAGGATCCCATCGAGTATTATCACAAGCACAAGAAGGCGCTGGTGACGCAGCGCGAAGTCAACGTGGACGTTCCGAACTTTGCCGAGGCCATCAGAAGGGCTCTCCGGCAGGATCCCGATATCATTCTGGTGGGCGAGTTGCGCGATCTGGAGACGATGGAGGCCGCGATCACGGCGGCCGAAACCGGGCATCTGGTTTTCGGAACCCTCCACACAACCGGGGCTGCGAAGACCATTGATCGTATCACCAACGCGTTTCCAACCAACCAGCAGGAGATGATCCGGATCCAGCTGTCGACCGTGCTTCAGGCAGTGATTTCCCAGTTGCTGATACCTCGGCACGACAAACCTGGCCGGGTGGCGGTGTTTGAAATCATGGTCAACACGCCTTCTGTCAGCGCGCTGATTCGTGATAACAAGACCTTCCGGATCAACTCGGATATCCAAACAGGGGCCAAGTACGGCATGGTGACGCTGGATGGATTTCTGATCGATAAATACATGCAAGGCTTGATCGCCCAAGAGGAAGTGATCACCAAAGCGCAGGATCCAACGACTATCTTGCAGAAGCTGCAGGAAATTGAGACCCAGCGACAGCAAGGCAACAAGGCAGCTTGATTGGTTCCAGATCAGATTGATTTATGGCTGAATCCATCTCAAACCCCCTGTTGAATCTCGTCAAGGAGCGAGGGTTGATCGATGACCTTCAGGTGGATGAGGTTCTCCAGGAGAACAATCGCAGCGGGAAACCGGTCGGGCAGATCCTCAATGATTTCGGGATCATGGACACCGATTCCCAGCTTCAGATCATCGCTGAATACCTGGGGACGGAGGTTGTTCATGTGGAGGAAAGCGAGATCACCTCCGAGATGCTGGAGTTGATCCCCGCCACGACCGCGCGGATGTATCAGTGCATACCGGTTGCGGATTATGGAACGACGTTGCGAGTCGCTTTGGCGGATCCGCTTAATCCCGGCGTGGTAGACGAACTGGGTTTCGTGGTCAAAAAGGAAGTCCAGGTTGTCGTGGCGGATCCTGCGCAGATTGAAAAATTGATAGGGAAGCTGTATCCGCAGAAAGCCGGCAACTCTTTCGAGGATGTTCTCAAGGAGCTCGGGATTGACAAAGAGATGGGGATGGAGGCTGCTGCGGTCCGTGGCCCTACGGGGATTGTGGTCGATCTGCAGGAAATGGCGGACGCTACCCCGGTGATCAAATTCGTCAACCTCATCCTCTATCAGGCGGTTCAGGATCGCGCGAGCGACATTCATTTCGAGCCTTTCGAAGATGAATTCAAGATTCGTTACCGCGTAGACGGAGCGCTTTATGAGATGAGCCCTCCGCCGAAGCATCTGGCGATGCCGGTGACGTCCCGCATCAAGATCATGGCGAACCTGAACATCTCGGAGCGTCGTCTTCCGCAGGACGGGCGCATCTCGATGAATATCGCAGGCAAACAGATCGATTTGCGTGTGTCCACGCTGCCGACACAGTTTGGAGAATCAGTCGTGTTGCGCGTGCTGGACCGTAGCGCCGTGAGCCTGGATTTGGAAACGCTTGGTTTTCCCAAATACGTTTATGAATTCATCATCGAGTCGATCCAGCAGCCTAATGGGATCTGTGTGGTGACTGGCCCTACCGGGTGCGGGAAGACTACCACGTTGTATTCGTGCATGAGGAAGATCAACACGATCGACTCCAAGCTTTTGACGGCTGAAGATCCTGTTGAATTTGACCTGGAAGGGATCATGCAAGTTGCGGTGAACGATTCTGTGGGGATGACTTTCCACAAGGCGCTGCGATCGTTTCTTCGCCAGGATCCCGATGTCATCATGCTGGGAGAGATCCGCGATTTGGAGACGGCTCAGATCGCGATCCAAGCCTCCCTCACAGGCCATCTGGTGCTGAGCACCCTGCATACAAACGACGCGCCAGGCGCCGTCACCCGTTTGGTCGATATGGGCGTCGAACCTTTCCTCATCTCCTCAACACTGCTCGCCGTGCTGGCGCAACGCTTGGTGCGCATGGTGTGCAAAAAGTGCAAGACCTCGTTCGAGCCCACCGAGGCTCAGCTGCGGATGATGAATTTGTCTCCACACGATCTTGGGGATAAAGTGTTTTTTTACGGGCGCGGCTGCTCGGCGTGCAACGACACGGGTTACAAAGGGCGGAAGGGCATCTACGAGCTTCTGGTGATCACGGAACCTTTGAGGAACCTTATCAACGAACGTGCCCCCACGGTGGTCGTTCGTCAAAAAGCAGTGGAGCTGGGGATGGTCACGCTGCGTGAAGACGGCTTGCGCAACATCTTTGAGGGTGATACAAGCGTCGAGGAAATCTTGAAGTACACCTA
>CANLCA010000190.1 GCA_947487925.1 Verrucomicrobiales bacterium
CCAAGACAATCCTGTTCCTGAGTTGCGACGATTCCTCCGGGATCACGGGAGCCTCGGTAATCATCGATGCGGGGTATCTCAGCGCTGCCGAGTGGGAGACCCAGGGTCGGACCGCTTTTCAGGGTTGAATCGGAACTTGAACAGCGAGAAATTTCGCTGATAGACTGCGCCATGACCACGTCTTTCGTCCTGACTCGTCGTGATTTTTCCGGTCGAATCGCCTCGGCCCTCGCCCTTGGTGTTGTTGGTTTTCGGGCGGCGGCCGCCGCCAAACCAGTCAACCACCGGTTCTTATGCTGCGACTACCAGGGGAACAAAGTGGCCATCGTGGCGGCCGATGGTTCGGTTGAGTGGGAATACTCCGCCCAAACCCCTCAGGACTGCTGGATGTTGCCCACTGGGAATGTTCTTATTTGCCACCATCACGGCGTGAAGGAGGTGTCTCGCGAAAAGCAAGTGGTCTGGGAATACAAGGCGCCTCCCCAAGCCCAATGCCACTCCTGCCAGCCCTTGCCAAACGGGGGCGCTCTGGTCGCGGAATGCCTCATGAGCAGGATCGTCGAGGTGGGCCGCGATGGCCGAATATCCCGGGAGATCAAGGTCGCCTCCGAGGCCAAAAACGGGCACCAGTTCCGCGGCACCCGCAAGACGGCTGACCAACATTATTGGGTCTGCTTGATGGACGAAAAAAAGATCGTGGAACTTTCCCCCGACGGATCCCTGCTCCGCACGATCCCTGTGGATGGATTTCCGCACGCGGCAATCAAGCTGGCCAATGGGCATCTTCTTGTCACGCTCGGCACCGCTCGGAAGGTCATTGAGCTCGACAAGAATCTGAAGATCGCGTGGCAGATCGATGACAACGAGATCCCTGGCAATCCGCTCAGGCTGCCGGCCGGTTGCCAGCGGTTGCCCAATGGAAATACTCTCGTCTGCAATTATTTGCCGGGCGAGTTCATGGGCAAACAACCCCAGGCTTTCGAAGTCACCCGTGACAAGAAGGTTGTCTGGGAACTCACGGATCATGCCCACTTCAAAACAGTGAACCAAATCTATTTGCTCGATCCCGTGACCGATGGAAAAAAGAACGAGGTGTTTCGATGAACAAAGAAGCCGCCGTGAAATCTCAACAAGCTCCAAAGCACTCCAGGCCGATTCGCCGTGCCTTCACGCTGCGACTCAAACCTGGTTCCTTTGCAAAGTACAAAGAATATCATGACCATATTTGGCCGGAGTTGGTTCGGGAGATCGAGGAGTGCGGCATCGCCCAGATAACCACCTTCGAATGCGACTTGCAGCTTTTTCTCTATTCGGAGATTTACAACGAGGAAGCCTGGGATCGACTGTGGAATTCCAAGATCCACGACAAATGGTCCCGGTGTATGAAGCCTTTGATGCAATTTCGTCCTGACGGAAAGGTTGATGCGGGGCCGCTGAGGGAGATCTTTCACCTGGAAACGGCGGCCGGCAAGCCAGCGAAAGCCAAGCCCGGCCCGAAGACACGGCTCAAAGCGGAATCGAAGTGAGCCTGCACAACAAGGTCGCTCTTGTGACGGGATCAGGTCGTGGCCTCGGCCGCCGGGTGGCGTTGACTTTGGCCGCGCACGGTGCCCAGGTCGTGCTGGTTTCCCGCAATGCGGCACAACTTCAGGAGACTCAAGACATGATCGCCCGGGCCGGCGGCGTCGCGCTCGCTCTTCCAGCCGACGTGAGTGAGGCCGCGCAGGTCGAGCAGCTCAAAACCAGGGTCGAACAACGCTTCGGTCCGGTCTCCATTCTCGTCAACGCCGCCGGTATTTTCGGACCGATACAGCGAGTCCAAGACAGCGAACCGAAACGTTGGCTCGAGACCATCGCCATCAATCTATTCGGCCCTTATCTGACTTGTCAGGCATTCGTCGGCGGTATGATCCAGGCCGGCTGGGGTCGGATTCTCAACTTTACCTCTGCCGCGTCCCTCCATCCGCCCGGCCCTCTGAACAGCGCCTATGGCACCAGCAAAGTAGGGCTCAACCAGTTCACGCGCCATCTCGCCGCAGAACTTGCAGGCACCGGGGTCACCGCCAATGTGCTCCACCCGGGCGACGTGAAGACCGAAATGTGGGCCGCTATCGCGGCTGAATCCGAAAAACTGGGACCCGAGGCCGAGGCCTATCGAAATTGGGTTCGGTGGGTTGCTCAAACGGGCGGGGACGATCCCCAAAAAGCGGCGGACCTCGTCCTGCGTGTGGTCAGCAATGAAGCCTCGGCCGTCAATGGCCGATTCCTTTGGATAGATCAGGGTTTGCAACTCCCTCTCCCTGCGTGGTCTGAGGCTGTAGGCACGCAGCCTTGGCGTGAGTGATGCACCCTTAAAACGGAGCTTGAGCGGAGTGAAGTTTTGCAACGGTCTGAATGAGAGAAGCTTGACGAGGAACCAGGCAGTTCCTTATTGGGTCCGGTGAGCGACTTGGGAGAACTTTACTGCCTGGATCTTGCGAAGATTCGACCTGAGCCACTGACGGTTTAAGGTTTAAAGAGGATCCTCATGATTTCACCAGTCGCCCACGCTCCCGTCCCTGTGGAAAACGCGTTGAGCCGTTTCCTGTTTGAAGGGATGTTTTTTCACTTCCTTCTCATTGATGGTGATCCCAAGTCCGGGGCGTGTGTTGGGCCTCACGATGCGGCCTTTCAACTCCACTAAGAACCCTTCCTCCACGACGTCCTGCCGCCACGGCACGTCATTGTGGACGGTTTCACAAATGATGTAGCCCGGCTGGGAGAATCCAAACTCCAGCGATGCTGCCGTGCTCACCGGCCCTTGAGGGTTGTGTGGCGCCAAGGCGATGTGATGAGCGTCGGCCAACGCCGCGATGCGCCGCGCCGCGCTGAACCCCCCGCAATGCGTCAGGTCAAGCTGGCAAATCTCGCACGCCCGCGCCTCGAAGAGCTCACGAAAAGCCTCGATATTCGTGACGCGCTCGCCCGTTGCGACAGGTGTCGAAAGCGCCGCGTTGATCGTCGCTAACCCTTCAACGCATTCGGGCCAACAAGGTTCCTCGAAGAAATAGAGCCCGTACGGGTCGAGAGCCTTGCCAAACTTCAAGCCCATCGCCGGGGACGGGCGCGCGTGGCAATCCACCATGATGTCGATTCCGTCACCCACCGCTTCGCGCATCGCCGCCACACAGGCTTCAGCCGCTTTCACGGGTCTTAAGCCCTCGATCGGCATCGTGCTGGGCACAGCCATGCTCTTGAAAGCGGTGAAACCGTCCGCAACCGCCGATCGCGCCAGATCGGCGAATCGCTTCGCGTTGTCCACAGGCGTCTCATAAAAATCCTCCATGCGCCCGCCACCAAGATGACAATAGGTTCGGACGTAATCCCGCACAGGCCCGCCGAAGACCTTGGCCAATGGCAGCCCTGCCACTTTGCCAACGATGTCCCAGAGCGCGAGATCGATGCCGGCGATGGCTGTCGCGCGAACGATGCCGTGGCCGTGCCAGAAATGCTGGCGATACATCATCTGCCAAAGATGCTCCGGGCGCGTTGGATCCTCGCCCAAGAGCAGTTCGGCGAGGTCTTCTATCGCGCCGACAACGCTCCGTGTATGCCATTCGAGCGTGGCCTCACCCCAACCAATGAGGCCGGGTTGGTCGGTGGTCACTTTGACGAATATCCAGTTTCGCATCCGCGCATGGCAGATGAGAGTTTGGATCTTTTTGATCTTCATGCTTCTTCTCCTCGGCGACGGAAGAGGTTGTGGTGACTATCCCCCGAGCTTGGAACCCTCAGGGATACGGCCTTCGGTTAGGTTCTTGCACAAATACAGAACGGGAGGCTGTTCGGGGCGTTGTTAGGCATAGAAAAGTCTCCTCAAATTGCGGTTCGTGCGAACGTTCTGTCGAGCTCTAAACCTTAAACGGCAGTTGCCCATGGCGAATCTTCGCAAGGTCTTGGCGATAAATCCATTCCAAATCACGCACCAGAGCCTTAAAGGATTTGGCTCGTTCTTCGTCCTGCCCTTCTCATCCAAACCGTTGCAAATCTTCATGATGTTCAACTGTCGTTTTAAGGTTGGATGAGACGTTGGTAGCGCGAGTTTTTTGAGGCGCAATCTGTCATGTTCTGCTTTCATCCCATCCATCATGAAAATTATCAGGCGCCGGCTTCGGCTTCTTCCCGTGTTCACCGCTCTCCTGTGCTGCGGTATCCCCGTGACTCGAGCCGCCTCCGGGCCAGGGTTGTTCGCCCGGTCGAACCTGGTAGCTTGGTGCATCGTGCCCTTCGACGCGCAGAAGCGAGGACCTGAAGCGCGGGCGGTGATGCTCGAAAAGATGCATATCACGCGGCTGGCTTACGACTATCGCGCGGAACACATCCCCACGTTTGACGCCGAGATGAACGCCCTCAAAAAGCACCACATTGAGCTGACCGCTTGGTGGTTTCCAGGCGTTCTCAACGACGAGGCCAAAGGGATCCTGGACGTGCTCAAGCGCCACAAGCTGCGGACCCAGCTTTGGATCACTGGCGGCGGCGAATTCACCAAGACTGCTGAGGAACAGCGAGTGCGCGTCGAGGCAGAGGTCACGCGGCTGAAGCCCATCGCCCAAGAGGCCGCCAAGATTGGGTGTACCGTCGCGCTTTACAACCACGGCGGTTGGTTCGGTGAACCCCAAAATCAGATCGAAATTATTGAGCGCCTCAAAAAGGATCGGGTCTTGAATGTCGGCATTGTCTACAACTTGCATCACGGCCACGATCACGTCGAACGATTCGGCGCCTTGTTGCGCCAGATGAAACCCTACCTTCTGGCGTTCAACTTGAACGGCATGACCCGGAGTGGCGACAAGGTGGGCAAGAAGATTCTCCCCCTGGGGCAGGGCGACCTGGATGCGGGCCTGCTCAGGGCACTTCGCGATTCCGGTTGGAGCGGTCCCGTCGGGATCCTCAACCATACCGACGAGGATGCCGACGCGCGGCTACGGGACAACCTCGATGGTCTTGAATGGCTGATCCCGCAACTCGACGGCCACGCCGGTGGCCCAAAACCAACGCCTCGTTCGTGGCGCGATCCGGCAGCTCCGGTGAAACCTTGAACGTTCAATTGCCGTGTGGCGTGCGGTGACCCCACTTCCTCACTGGCTCCTTCGGCCGCCCCCCACCTGCTCCATTTTGGCCCTGCGGCGAGCGATGATTTTCCGGGCTTCCTCGACCCACAATACGAGGCTGGCGAAAGCGCCGATCAGGAAGAAGTCTGTCAACGGGATGGGCACCGTGTGGAAAATTCGATTCATCGGCTCGGCATAGATCACTAGAAACTGCAAGGCGTTGCCGAGCAGGAGCCCGCCGAGCAGCCAATAGTTCCTGAGCAGGCTCAAGCTTAAGGCCGACTTCAGTTCGCTACGGCAATTGAGCACATTAAACCACTGGCAAACAGCCATCATTGTGAAGGTCTCGCTACGTACCAGATCGAAGGGAACCCCTATCGCCAGACGCCACACGAAGAATCCAAACACAACAGACACTGAAGTCACCACCATGAGAAGCATCCGCTGCCAAATGAGTCGATCCACCAGCGGTTCGGAGGCGGGGATCGGAGGGCGGAGCATCTCGTCACCCTCCGCAAGTTCCATCACGAGGTTCACCGTGAGCACGCCTTCGGTGACAATGTTGATCCACAAAATCTGCACCGCAGCCAGGGGTAAGGGGTAACCGAAAAACAATGCCAGCAACAAGACGACAACTTCGTCGATCGAGGTGGCGAAAAGAAACAGAATCACCTTTTTAAGGTTTCGATAAACCAGTCGACCTTCTTGGACGGCGTGGACGATGGTGGCGAAGTTATCGTCGGTGATGACAATTTTGGCAGCGCCCTTGGCGACCTCGGTGCCGGTGATGCCCATGGCCACGCCCACGTCGGCACTTGCCAGCGCCGGCGCGTCATTCACGCCGTCACCGGTCATGGCCACAACCTTCTTCAGCGACTGAAGAGCTTGGATGATGCGGAGCTTCTGGGCGGGATGCACTCGGGCGAACACAGAGATGCGCTCAAGATTCGCGCGCAAATCCGTTTCCGACAGACTCTCCAACTCGCGGCCATCGACGGCCATGTCTCCGTCACGGGCGATGCCGAGTGAACGTGCGATGGCCACGCCTGTGATCTTGTGGTCCCCAGTGATC
>CANLCA010000191.1 GCA_947487925.1 Verrucomicrobiales bacterium
CGCGGACTTTCGGAGAAACATCGGCCACCAGCACTGGGGCTGGAACACCAAAGTACTTCAACACAAAATCGATCCTGTCGTTGGTGTCGCCACACCGCGCCGCGATGACGGAGTCCATTCCGATGCGACGCTTGAATTCAGCGTATCCGAGCGCAGAACAGATCGCGTCGGTGTCCGGATTTCGGTGGCCAATGACAAGTACTTCACTCATGCAAGAAGAGTCGGGCCGAAGCTAAACGTTGATCCCGTGGGCCGCAAGCGTCCTCGCGAACTTTTAGCACTTCATTTTGACCGTGAACGTGGCGGCAGGGCGCTGACGCCACCGTCTCAGCCAAGGTTGGCCCAGGTTGACATGCCCCCGATGGTCTCGATCCAAGGAGTCAGCGATTTTCCTGGCTTGATTGGCTGAACTTCCAGTTAATTCGAGCGTGGCAACGGTCGTTATCGCGGTAGCGAATCAAAAAGGGGGGGTCGGCAAGACGACCACCAGTGTGAATTTATCCGCTTGCCTCGCGGCCCTCGGTCAACGGGTTCTTCTGGTCGACATGGATTCCCAAGCCAATGCGACCAGTGGGGTGGGTCTCGAAAAAACGGAGGGCGCAAGCGCCTACCGCCCGCTCCTGGGCGAGGGCCTCCTCGCTGACAAGATCAAAACCACAACCTTCGAAAACCTGTACGTTGTGCCTAGTGAAGTGGATTTATGCGGCGCCGAGATCGAGCTGAGCCAGTTGGACAACCATCTTTACCGCCTCCGGATGGCCCTGGAGCCGATCCTAACCTCCCAGCGGTTCAACCTCGTGATCATCGATTGCCCTCCTTCTCTCGGAATCGTGACCCTCAATACGTTTGCCGCGGCGGACTGGTTACTTGTCCCCCTTCAATGTGAGTATTACGCTTTGGAAGGCATTGCGATGATCCATCGGGTGCTCAATCAGGTGCGTGACTCGGGAACAAACTCCACGCTGCAGCTGATGGGGGTGGTCATGACGATGTTCGACGGCCGAACCCGTTTATCTCAGCAGGTTCTCGGCGAAGTGAGGCAGCACTTTGGCGCCAAGGTGTTCGACACCGTCATCCCTCGCACGACCCGGCTTGCTGAGGCCCCGAGCTTCGGAAAGCCGATTATTCACTACGACAAATACAGCGCCGGAGCTGCTGCTTACGAGGTGCTCGCGCAGGAAGTTATTGCGAGACTGGGCTCCCCAGAAGCCTCTCGGTGAGCGACAGTTTCGGGTTGAATTCCGTCCTATTCCCGCCAACATCCCCCCGCACGAAAATCGGCAAAACAGGCCGGAGATTGAGCATTTTTCATGAAACGAACGCATCACTGCAACGAACTTCGACCCTCCCATGCGGGACAAACTGCCACCCTTTGCGGATGGGTCCATTCGAGGCGCGACCTGGGTGGCGTCATTTTTGTTGATATTCGAGATCGCGAGGGAAGAACGCAAACAGTGTTCGATCCCTCTGATCTCCCTGCCCAGCTTTTTGACCTTGCAGGCTCGCTCAGGAGCGAGTGTGTCGTCTCGGTGACTGGGAAGGTTCGAGCAAGGCCCTCCGGAACCCACAACTCAAAGATCGCCACTGGTGAAGTCGAGATCCAGGCCTTGTCTCTGGTGGTTCTGAATTACGCGGATGTCCTCCCCTTCCCGGTCGATGATCCTGAAACGGCGGCGAAGGTGAACGAGGAACTGCGCCTCCAATATCGCTATCTGGACCTGCGCCGGCCTGAGATGGTCAGAAACCTTAAGGTGCGAAGCAAGGCCGCCACGGCAACTCGTGTCTTCCTTGATGAACAGGGATTCCTGGAGGTTGAAACCCCGACACTTTTCAAATCAACCCCGGAAGGGGCTCGCGAATTTGTGGTGCCAAGCCGACTCCACCCCGGACAGTTTTACGCCCTGCCACAATCGCCGCAGCAGTTCAAACAGATCCTCATGGTCGCCGGTGTCGAGCGATATTTCCAGCTCGCCCGATGTTACCGGGACGAGGATTTGCGGGCGGATAGGCAGCCTGAATTCACACAGGTCGACATCGAGATGTCCTTCATCGAGCGCGAGGATCTCTACAGCCTTATTGAAGGCCTGCTCAAGCGCGTCTGGAGCACAGCCCTTGGAATGGACATTCCAACGCCGTTCCCAAGAATTTCCTTCCAAGAAGCTCTCGACAGGTTCGGCATCGATAAACCGGACACACGCTTTGGCATGGAACTCGTCGATTTGACCGAGGATTTTCGCGGCAGTTCTTTCAAGGTTTTCAGCGGCACCATCGCCCAAGGCGGCGTGGTCAAAGCGCTCAACGCTAAAGGGATGGCGGGCGCCACGCAGGGACAGATCGAAACCATGACCGAATACGCGAAGAGCTTCGGCGCCCGAGGCCTGGCTTTCATCAAGGTTGAAAATGGTGAATGGAAATCTCCCATCGTGAAATTCTTTGGCGACCTCGAAAAGCAGGCCCTGCAGTCGAAGCTCGGGATCGAGGAAGGCGATTTGATCTTGTTCGCGGCTGACCAATGGCTCAACGCGTGCGAGATCCTTGGAAAGATCCGACTCTACTGCGCCGACGTGCTCAAGTCTCAAAGAAAGCTCGTGATCCCTGAGGATCAGTTCAATTTCCTGTGGGTCGTGGAATTCCCTCTGTTGAGTTTTGACAAGGAGCAAAATCGTTGGTACTCGAGCCATCATCCATTCACCGCCCCGGTTGCTGACGATATCCCGCTGTTGACCACGGATCCCAAGAAAGTACGTGGCCAGCATTATGACGTCGTCGTCAACGGGGTTGAACTCGGCGGAGGATCCATTCGAATTCATCAGCCTGAAGTGCAGAAGATGATTTTTGAACAGCTTCTTCAGATTCCGTCGGACCTGGTCAAGGCGCGCTTCGGCTACATGCTGGAGGCGTTCCGTTTCGGTTGCCCCCCTCACGGTGGAATCGCGCTTGGGTTTGATCGTTTGGTGGCGATTCTTTGCGGCACTACCAGCATTCGAGACGTCATTGCATTTCCAAAAACAGCCAAGGGCACCTGTCTGATGACTGATTCCCCGGCGAGTTTGGAGCCTAAACAACTGCGCGATCTGCACCTCGAGTCCCGTGTGCCAAAGAAGGATTGACCCCGCCACATTCTTCGTCAAGCCTGGCTCATCCAGCCCCTTGTAAATCATCACCCCGCTCCACTGCCGTTTGGCGGTTGGATCATCAGAGCTTAGCGCAGCCTAATGAAACGCTTGCCAGGAACTTGGCGGATCAGTCGCTTGATTTCGAGGTTCAGTAGCGTGGACGCGACTGCTCCCGCGGCGAACCCACTTTTGAGGATGATCTCTTCCATGCCCATCTCTTCCCGTCCCAATTCGTCGAAGACGGTTTGCTCAACCTCGTTTAACAAAGGGGTCAAGAAGTCCGCTTCACTTGGAATCTGGCGGGCGTTCCGAGGCGGGAAAAGATACTCGAATTCAGAAAGAAGATCCTCCACGCTCTCGCATAATTTGGCGCCCTTTTTGATGAGTTCATGGCACCCCTTGCTTCGCGGAGAATCCACCCGGCCAGGGACCGCAAAAACCTGACGCCCGCAGTCCACCGCCATGTTGGCTGTGATCAAGGCCCCACTCGTGAGATTGGCTTCCACCACCAGCGTGCCCAGCGTCATTCCTGCCACAATCCGATTGCGAATAGGAAAACTCTGCTTGTCCGCGGGCCGATTAAACGGAAATTGGGTGACAACCGCCCCGTGGTTGGCGATTTGTTCAAACAACGCAGCGTTCTCATGCGGGAAAACCACATTGATACCAGTACCCAAAACAGCGATGGTGCGCCCACCCGACTTGAGGGCACCTTGATGTGCCGCCGTGTCTATACCCCGGGCTCCGCCGCTCACCACAGTCACCCCAGCGACGGCCAGTTGCATGGCGAATTTTCGCCCGCAATCCATCCCATAAGGCGTGGTCAGGCGCGAACCCACAATGGCCACCCCTCGGTGATCCACACCCCGAATCTCTCCTCGCACATACAAGACGATGGGCGGATCGTAAATCTCCCGAAGCGGTCTCGGATAGGCGTCGTCCTCCTGCGTCAGCACATGGCAACCAAATTCCCGGATCCGACCAAGTTCAGCGGAAAGGTCCACATCGCTCTCCCACCGCGCAATCGCCGCCGCTGTCTCATCTCCTATCCCATGCACTCGTCCCAATTGCTCGCGCGTAGCGCCGAGAATTGCTGGGGCTGTTCCGAAGTGGGCTAATAAATGCCGAACCCTGACAGGACCGACATGCTCGATCATATTAAGCGCGATCAGCGCTTCCTTCTCCTCCATGAATCGATTAAATACCCTAAACCGTGCTCCCAGGGCAAGCCAAGATATCAAACACTTGGATGCCGTGAACAGCCCGTATAACACGCCCATTTTCTTGTGACAAAAGCAGTTCTGTTCGATATCGATGGCACTTTAATCCGGACCGGAGGTGCCGGGGTGAAAGCTTTTGAGCGCACTTCTGCCACGGTTTTTGGCATCCCCAACGGAACGAACCACCTGCGGTTCGCGGGAGGCACTGACACGGGTTTGCTCCAAGACTATTTCCGACACCACAAGATCCAGCACTCTCTCGAAAACACCGCGCGATTTCTAGAGGCCTATGTCCATTTCCTCGACCACCTTCTGGCCACGACGTCTGGGGCCATGTGCCCAGGGGTCACGAATTGGCTGGGGGGACTGGAAAGGATCCAAAACCCACCTCTGATCGGATTGTTGACAGGCAATATCCGTCTCGGCGCCGAAATCAAGCTGCGACATTTTGGACTTTGGGACGCTTTCAAAGTCGGAGCCTTTGGGTGCGAGCACTCCGATCGCAACAAACTCGCTGAGATCGCACTTCGACGATGCGGCATGATGCTCGGCACCCCTCTCGACGGCGACGAAATCCTAGTGATCGGAGACACGCCCCTCGACATTGAATGCGCCCGCTCCATTGGAGCGCGGTGCCTCGCGGTGGCCACCGGGAGCCACTCACTTGAAGAGTTGGAGCGGCACCAACCAAACTGGGCCGTGCCCACGCTGGACAGCATCAGCCCCGAAATGATCCGGACGGCCACATCGCCTCACAAACGCATTCCGAGGGTGCGAACAATGCCCGGGAAAAAAGGGTCGCGATGACGGAGCGCGAGACTTCGTGCCCTTTTTTCAGAAACCAAACCCTTCGATCCCAGACACACCTCAGCAAAAAGTGCTCGGCTGAGCCTACCCCGTGCAAGGATCAGCAGGGATCGTCGAGACCGTGCTTGGCGTTTCGCCGGGTTGAGCGCGCTTTTCAACCCAGGCTTGGGCGGCTTCTCTCCCGGCCTTCACGCCGTCGCGACCACCGGTTTTCAATGATTCAGGAGCCATGTGCTTGGCCACTGTCCATTGAAACACAGCGGCATAGGACACGCCGTAGGCCATCCAGTAGACCGCATCAGAGGCTGCTGATTTGAGCTTGGGCATGGCCCCTTCAGCCGCGCCTCTCGCATCCTCAGCCGCTTGCCTCATCGCACAGAAGATGGAGTCCAAACCATTTTTCGAGGCTCGTGGCGGCGCTTCCGCCCGTGCGCCGGTGGCCTCTTCGCCAGGTCGGTTGGTTTCGTTTGGTTGTTGCTCTGAGTTGGCTGTATTTTCCATAAGATTTCCCCGTGGTTGTGTCGCTTTCTTCTCCGCCCCAACGAGAACGAATAAACCACCTGCGCGGGTGGTGCGCCACTACAAGTTCGCCTCCGAAATGTAGTCAGCATTCAGGAAGGAAGAGATCTTCGCTCTTGGAGCGGATAGAACGTCGATAGGTTTTGAAGTTGGAATCAGGAAACAAGAGCACGCCAGACATCGGACGGGATGCGCGCGGCAAGAGTCCCCGTGATCCACTCATCTCTACCGTTCCGATGCCACCTTCAGACATTCGTGGCACTCGGTCCTCCGATGCAAGGCTGTCTGTAGGGGATGTCTTGAGCCAACGAAAAGCCCCGATTGCGACATCCTGCTGGGGACTTGAATGTCGCGGCTTGAATTGAACCGCGCAGATGTTATCATCGTCAGGTCCGACTGACTAAATCGTTGCCATGAAATTCTCGTTTTCGTTCCAATCCCTCTGCTTCGTAACCTCTCTCCTCTCGGTTGCCTCTGTGACCGCAGGCCGCGCCGCCG
>CANLCA010000192.1 GCA_947487925.1 Verrucomicrobiales bacterium
ATAGCGAGGTCGCTCATGGGAATACGAAAGGAAACGAAACTGTCCGCTGTGCCATCCCCACCGACATCGGTGTTACTGTTCCAGTGCGAATCGGTGTTAACGCTGACGGGGATGGCTGAATAATTGTCGGAAGTGAAGGGATAAATACCGTTGTTAGGCAACCATCCTGAGGGGATCGGAGCGGTGCTGGTCGTGCTGGGAGCCGTGTTGAAGCCGGTTCCAGGGTCGTAAAACTGTACGACTTGTCCATTATTACGGCCATCAACGGTCATGAACATGTCGATACGATTGTCGCCGTTGGCCTCGATCCCAACCACAGCGACACCGCTGAAAGTTGTCGGCCCCGTAGGGTTGTCAATGCGAAGCCGGAAAAGGATTGAGTCGTCGCTAGCGATTAAAGCGGTGCCATTGTCGTCATAGGCTGTGTAAAAAGATCCATGAAAATTGTCGCCAACGATGTCGGTGTCAGCAGCCCCCGCCTGGCTGTCGCCTTGAGGGTCCTTCGCAAGTCCGAACATGATGGCAACCCATGAGTTTTTGCCACTCAAAGGAATGGTGCTGAGGATGTGCGCGTAGGAAGTTGTCTCAGGCCTGTAGCCGAAAGGTGCCAAGGGAGCAGTCTCATACTCCAGAACCCAGTCTGCGCCTGAGGACGACGGGCCCGTGAAAGTTGTTGATGCGCCGACCCTGATACCGGTTTTGGAGGCCAATGCCTCTACAAATCGCGCTCCTGAGTGCCCCTGAGCGATTTGGCAGCCGTAAAGGATAAGTTGGCCGTCGGGGTGAAGCGCTCGATTGAAAGCTTCAACCAGACGGTGTCGCCTGTGCAACGCATTGATGTCGAAGCTGTTTGAACCCAAGTGAACGGTTCCCGGAGAACCGTGGCTCAGCAAATGGATGGTTCGAAGATCATGGAAGGAAGCCAAAACCTCCGCTAACCGCTCGATAGGTTCAAACTGAACATCCAGAGCGACTGCTCGCACCCCTGCAGGAAGGTCCCTGGTGAATTTTTCCCATTCAGGCAGGGAATTATCCACGAGAACAAGTTCAATCGTGAGCGGAACAGGTGGGCCTGCTTTTGGCCGATCACGGATCTCAGCGCGCAAGGAGCAGACAAGCACAAGGATCGAAGCGATGACCGGGAGCCATAACCTCGTAAGATGGTGTCTGGAGCGGAAACCGACTTCACGCATGGGGAGCAAGAGGGATTGCCTCAAAGCTGCTTCACCTACGATATGATTGTTTTGCCAGGTCACAAAATTGAAAGAAATGGGCGCTGATCTCGACTCAACACCGGGAGTAACCAATAGAGCAGACTGTTCACGTTCTCTTTGAAACCCTTTGTTGTATTCAGCCATGTCGTTAACAAATAATGCAACTAGTTCATTATAAACCGATTACCCATGATTAAGCCTTTCTCTCAAGCAATTAAACCTTCGAACTCGACAGCCTATTTTCTGCATAAGATCCACGAATACCCCTATCCCCAAGCACGGGATGATAATTTCACCGCAAAGAAACGTTCGGTCGACTCTATTCTGATGAAGCAACAGAAACGGACAACGCCTTCCAACTGGGGAGATGAAATGCAACGATCACGCGGCGCCATGAAACAGTTTGTTCGCCAACGGCATCCATCTACGCGCTACATACAAGCACATCCACAAGGAAAGGCAAATGACATCACTCAAGGCGTTTCCCATGAGATTGATCCAGCAAACATAGTGTCATTTTGCATCCGATAACCCTTGGGTTCGCCATCGAAACTCTTTGCACAAGTTCACCTTAGCATGGCCATGGTTCTGGAGAAATGCTGAACCTTTTTTGCGCAACAAATCCGATATCTTGCCAACGGAAGTGTTGCCTTTTCAGGAATCCTCAACCACAGTGGTGGAGATCCTTTCCAATCCCAAAGCCGGCGATTCGCTGTCCTTGGTTATGGGCGTGGGAAAGGATTGAATCCATCAACTATTCCAAATCACGACCTACGCTCAAAAGGATCCATGAACCGTCTTCGCATCTCAAAATTATCGACATTCATCACACTACTGGCTGTTAGCTACGCCATTTCGGCGGGGTTCGCCCAGGTGAAGCAAGGCAAGGCGCGTCCGGCCAAGACGGGTGCTCTCATGAAGGGAATCGTGAAACCCCACTTTGGCGACTTGAAGAAGGCCTTGGAGACACCGCCGGCCAACGATGAAGCCTGGGATGCGATTGCGACTCAAGCCTCGGTTCTGAACGAAATCAGTTACGCGCTCATGGAAGACGGACGTTGCCCGGACGGCATTTGGGCCGATGCAAGTACCAAACAACTACGGAGTGGAAGTGCGGACCTGCTCAAGGCTGCGGAGTCCAAAGACCATGCCGCGGCAAAGAAGGCCTTCGGCACGCTTGCTCAATCGTGCAAAGCGTGCCATGACAAGCACAAAGAGAAACACTGACACCGCGGGGATTACGGCAGCATTGCTGTCTTTTCGTTTTCAGCACTCGACTCGATGTGGGAATCGGCCAGAGATCCGAACCGTCCGCTTTGGGGAGGCTTTTGCAGCGGAGAGGGTCTCATGAATCCTTCTTAATCTGCGCGTTTGTTACCTGTCGCGCGCCGTGGGAGGATCCTCCCGGCAACCGTTACGAAACAATTCGATCTTCGCATTCGGCTGGCCGAGCCGCGCGGGTAATCATTCCAGATTCAACTTCATGGTCCCAGAATTGTCCCAGGTCCCAGATTTGTCGTTGACCCGAACGATCGCAGGGGTGAATGTCGACGATCAGACCCTTTCACTTTCACGAAACTCTCAACCCCCACAAACACCGTGATCGCCGCACAAACAACCTCTGCCCGACGACGCAAGCCCGCATCGCGTGTGTCCCTTGCATTCACCTTGATTGAACTCCTAGTCGTCATTGCCATCATTGCGATCCTTGCTGGCATGCTCCTGCCGGCCCTCTCCAAGGCCAAAGCCAAGGCGCAGACGATTAAGTGCCTGAACAACCAAAAACAACAAGGGATCGCCTACCACCTGTACGTGGATGACAACAATGATTTCTATCCTGTCCAACCTACCTGGTCCACGGTGGGAGGAAAACGGGGTTTGACGTCTTTTTACGATAGCGACAAATATGGGTGGAGCAACCGGGTGCTCAATGTCTACGTTTCCGCCGAGGAAAGTTTTCGTTGCCCATCCGACAAAGGAGATTCCCTCGTGTTCAAGAGCGGGACGAAGGTTGGGACGAACATTATCCGCACATGCTTTGAAGCCTATGGAACCAGTTATCTCGTGCAGTGGGCGGGGGATAATTTCCGCGTCAAGAAAGTCATGGGAGACTCGCTCAGCAAGGAGAACAGACCCATCAAGGGGAGTGAAGTGGGTCTCAAGCCAACGACAAAACTAATCCAGTCCGATTGGCCGTGGCACGGCAACCGGGACCAGAGAGACAAGCAAACCCAATGGCACAGGGGAGCGAGGAGGAGCTTCAATGTCCTTTTTGGTGATGCCCACGCTGAGCTCTACACTTTCCCGGAACAGGTGAAAGATTGGGTCGGCAGCCCAGCCCCGGACATCAATTATCTTTGGTGGTGAGTTCGAGTTGCGGACGAAGGGGTTGCGAAGCAGAAGATCCGCGCGCCACGCGAAGCCGCGTGACGCGCTGACATCGAAACACTTCAGGAGTTCTTCCCAAGCCAGCTAGCTCCGTCTCAACAGCCAGAGGGTGCGAGGGTTTGTTTAAACGGCTGCATCACTTATTGATTATCGCCGTCCAGCAAACCGCCCAACCCTCCGAGCACCGAGCCTTCTCCCCGAGCCCGTCCACCAGCCTTGGGCGAGGCCATGATAATTCGATCGGCAAGCCGGCTCAATGGCAGGGACTGCAGCCAGATACGTCCAGGACCGCGCAATGTCGCAAAAAATAATCCTTCACCGCCAAAGAGAGCCGATTTAATTTTCCCCACGTATTGGATATCAAAATCGACGCTGGGTGTGAACGCCACAACGCACCCGGTATCCACTCGCAGCACTTCACCCGCCGAGAGTTCCTTTTCGTAGATCGTGCCACCCGCATGGCAGAACGCCCAGCCGTCGCCTTGGAGTCGTTCCATGATGAACCCTTCGCCACCGAACAACCCGGCGCCCAAGCGCTTCTGAAATGCGATACCCACGCTCACTCCCTTCGCGGCACACAGAAACGCGTCCTTCTGGCAGATCAGTTCCCCGCCCACATCCGTCAAATGAACGGGTATTATTTTCCCAGGATACGGCGCACCGAAAGCCACTTTTTTCTTTCCGGCTCCCTGATTCTGAAAGACGGTCATGAACAATGACTCACCGATCAACAGCCGTTTCCCAGCACCGACGAGCGCACTGAGAAAGCCCCCTGATTTTTGCGATCCGTCTCCAAAGATGGTCTCCATCTCAATCCCATCCTCCATAAACATCATCCCACCAGCTTCCGCCACGACCGCCTCCAAGGGATCGAGTTCAATTTCCACGAACTGCATGTCGTCGCCATAAATCTTGTAGTCTACTTCGTGCATCGTTGCCATATGTCCTTTGATTACAAACGGTTGGATTTCTTGATTTGTGTCTTTAGGGAGAACCGCGCCCGCGTCAGTGAGAAAGTGAAAGGCAGAAAAGTTTAACGGGCTGTCGCTTCAATGCGGTATAAAGCAGATTTGCTGCGCAAGATCAATGCCTTTCCGGTCACGGCTGGCGACGCCATGAACCCGTCCGAAAGCTCGTTGGTAGCCAGCACGCGGAAGGTTCTCGAGGCGTCAATCACGGTCGTCTTGCCTTCCTCGCTGAATAGATAAAGCCTGTCCTCCGCGAACAGCGGAGAGGCCGAATAGTTTCCGCCCACCCTTTCCCTCCAAATTTCGTCACCTGTCCTGGGATCAATGCACCCGGCGACGCCGCCGTCATCAATCATGAACAAGAGTTCCTTCGCCAGCACCAGCGAAGGTTTTTTTGGTGTATTGCGTTTCGACCGCCAAACCACGTGTGATTCAGTCACGTCCCCTGAACCACCCGGTCTGACGGCAAGAACCTGTCCTTGCGACCAGCCGCTCGGGAAGAAAATCAGATCATCGCTGACCACAGGGCGGGTGCCGCCCGAGTGGCTGCTGCGCTCCTCCACACGCCACAATTCCCGGCCTGTCCCCGGTTCGTAACCATAAGCCGCCTTCGCACCCTGGCTGATGAGAATAGGATTGCCGCCAAACCTAGCCACATGGGGCGTGGCAAATGCTTTCCGCCAATCGCCCTCGGCCTCGGGTTTGCCATCCGGTCCAAGATCCTTGTAATCGATCGAACGTTCAACCCTCCAAACGGTTTTGCCGGTCTTTTTGTCCAGTGCGACCACGAACTGAAAATCGCTCCCGTCGAAGTTCATGATCAACAAATCCCCGTGCAGGATCGGCGAGGAACCCGCTCCTCGAAAGTGGTTGCAAACGAAATCACGGCGTTCCCAGAGAATTTGCCCTGTTTTGGAATCCAAACAAGCGGTCAAAGGAGATCCAAAAGTGACGTAAATCCGACCTGGTTCAGTGGTGGGTGTGGGGGATGCGTAGGTGTTGAATTTGTGTGCGAACTGCGGTCGTTCGACCTCCGACAAGAGTTTGTCTAAAATGACCTTGCCGGAATCGTTTTCCACGCTGATCACGGAGAGGACCCGTCCGTCCTCCGAGGCTGTGGTCAACCAGACCGTGCCATCTTGCACCACGGGAGAAGACCATGCTCGACCATGGATCGGCGTCTTCCAGACAACATTCTGGGTCTCACTCCACGTGATCGGCAAGCCTCTTGCATCGGTCAATCCCAACCCGGAAGGACCCCGGAATTGAGGCCAGTTCTGCTCGGCAGCGAGGCTGGAAAAGGCGAATCCAATACTCAGCGCGAGCGTGGTGATTCGGCCCTGATGCAGTGATGTCGAACGTCTCATGGGAAGAAGGATACCAAAGCCAATTTAAATGTTGCACCAAAATCCAGCCGGTAGGAAACGATGGATCTCTAAGATCAGACCTCAGAATATGGGGGGTAAAACGAGAAAAACAATGGCGAGTTGGATTCCCTTGATTTGGAACGAGAACAGAGCTCTGACTCCTTCGTAGGAGAGGGCGTCCAGGGCCCGGTTTGGAGGTCCAGGAAGGGTGGTCAGGGATCG
>CANLCA010000193.1 GCA_947487925.1 Verrucomicrobiales bacterium
ACGGCTCGTTCACTTACACACCGGAGGCCAATTACACCGGCCCGGACAGCTTCAGCTACCTCGCCTACGATGGGAACGCCGATTCCGAAATCTCGACCGTGGCGATCACCGTCACGCCGGCGAACACTCCGCCCGTCATTGTCAATGTCACCGGCGCGTATGGGGCGGCCTTCAGTTACACGATCCCGGCGAACGCCTTCGGGGACGCGGGAACGAGTCCGACCTTCAGTCTAGCCGCGTCCGGCCTGCCGCCGGGAATCGCGCTGGATGCGGCGACACGCACGCTGAGCGGCACACCCAGGGCCGCCGGAGTATTCCTCGCGCACGTCACCGCGACGGACAACGACTCGCTCCCGCCGTGGAGCGCGACGGCTCCCTTCACGTTCACCGTCGCGCGCGCGCCTCTGACCGTCACCGCCAACCACGCGGCGCGGAATTACGAGCAGGCCGATCCGTCGTTCAGCGGTCACCTCCTCGGTGTCCTCAACAATGATGAGATCAGCGCCACCTACAGCACGAGCGCCACGGAAAGCAGCCCGGTGGGAACCTATCCCATCATTCCCGACCTGCTCGACCTGCAAAACAAGCTGGGCAATTACATCGTGACCTCGATCGATGGCACGCTGACGGTCTTGAATGTTCCGCCGGTCGTCGATGCCGGCCCGGACCAGGAGAAGGTGACCTTGGACGAAGTGATCTTTGACGGCAGTTTCACCGATCCGAGCAGTCCCAGCCAGGTGGTCCGATGGGATTTTGGCGACGGCTCGCCGGCCGTGATCGGCACGCTGACGCCCAAGCACACTTACGCCCACCCTGGGACCTACACGGTGACGTTGACTGTCCTGGACAGTCATGAGGCCAGCGCGAGCGACACGTTCATCGTCGTGGTTTACGAAGTCAACGACGAGCCCGTGGCCGTGGCAGATTCGACCACCACGGCCGAAGACACGACCCTGAGCATCTCCTCCAGCCAACTTCTGGCCAACGATTCGGCTGGTCCAGCCGATGAGTCCGCGCAAAGTTTGAGCCTGGTGTCGGTCTCCGGCACGAGCGCGCAGGGCGGCACGGTTACCTTAAACGCCGGAACGGTCGCTTATACTCCACCAGCGAACTTCCATGGGGCGGATTCGTTCACCTACACCATCGCTGACAACGGAACCACGCGTGGGGCTGCGGATCCAAAGACGGCGACTGGAACAGTGGTGATAACAGTGGTTCCAGTGAATGATCTGCCAGTTCTTTCGCTGGCTTCCGCCGCAATCAGTGTCAACGAAGGAAGCAGCGCCTCCAATAACGGCACATGGTCGGATGTCGACGGAGATCTCATCACCTTGACCGCGTCTGTCGGAACGGTCACGGTGCAAAACGGAGGATGGGCCTGGCAGTTCCCCGCCGCGGATGGACCCATTCAAACGCAGGAAGTGGTTCTGACCTCGGACGATGGCAGCGGAGGGGCAACTAGTATTAGTTTCAGTTTGATCGTGCAAAATGTCGCCCCTGTTGCAACCATTACTGGCCCGCCCTCAGCGCAAATCTTTTCCGTGAATTTTCCGATCACCTTCACCGGGGCCTTCAGCGATCCGGGATTCAGCGATACTCATACGGGCGACTGGACACTGGAAAGCGCAACCTTCTCCGAGACAATTCCAGCCGAGATCGACGGTGGCAACATTTCGAACGGGATCTCTTTCACGGAGCCAGGCGTTTACATGATCCAACTCACTGTCACGGACAAGGATGGTGGAACAGGTGTCGACTCGTCGGTGGGGGAGGCGGAGGTGCCGGCCTACATCGTCATCTACGATCCGTCCGCCGGGTTTGTGGTGGGCGGAGGATGGATTTGGTCGCCGCGCGGAGCCCTTATCACGGACCTGAATGTGGAAGGGAAAGCAAACTTCGGGTTCGTTTCCCGATACAAGAAGGGCGCGAGTGTTCCGGACGGGAACACAGAATTCCAATTCAAAGCAGGCGACCTGAATTTCAAGAGCGCCTCTTACCAGTGGCTCGTGGTTGCTGGCGCGCGGGCGCAATTCAAAGGCTCAGGCAAAATCAATGGCCAGGGTGACTACGGTTTCATGCTGACATCGATCGATGGACAAACCCAGGGTGGGGGCGGTCAGGATCGTTTCCGGTTCAAGCTTTGGGAAAAGACAACCGGCCTGATCATTTACGACAACCAAATGGGAGATGACGACAACTCAGGCCTCGAAGATCAGACCATTCTCCGTGGCGGAAATATCGTTATCCAGAAATGAGCTGATTGGATGGTGGTGGAGCCTGTGAAGCAGGCTTCACCACCGCATGGGCTGGATGTCTCATCCGCGAGAGACCTCCTCCGTTCCGGTGGCCAGGGCTTGGAAACGATCGGTCCTCTCGGGATTACACAAGGATTCCAGCCTCTCCCATCGCCTGGGCCGACCAGATCGAGGACGCGCAACTGCGGGAATCGTCTCTGGTGACCGTGGCACTATCCTATCTTGAGAACGATCCCGCAGCAGCCACCGCATGGTTGCCCAACAGCAGATTGCCAGACGAAACCATTCAAAACATCCTGAACCCTTCAGCTGAAGAATGGCATCGCCTAAATTTCCTGAACCAACAATGAGACGCCTGATCCAGCGGGTTTTTGCGCGGCGGTGGATCACTTGCTCCTAGGTCCAGGAACGCGCAAAGTATCATTGAGCATCGAGCTGGCGACTCCTGTTCCATGTCCCTGTGCAGTTCCGTTGACGTTGGGAGCAACGGAGACTTTTTCCGGCTTCCCATGCACTCTGCCATCGGTGATGTCGAAGCCGCGTAGTGGAGTCACGACACCGGCGTGGGCGGCAAAACTAGAACCAGAACCAGGTAATGCAAGGCAAGCGTTTGACCCCACTCCATGGTTTCGCGACCGCTGACAGCGAGAGTCCAATAACAACGGAAAACATCAAAGCGTTCATTCCAGATTCCTCGCATTCACCGTTCTTCGGACCCACGGACTTTCCTGACCATGCTCCAACATTCAAAAAGCTTCTGCCTGTCTCGCCAAAGGCCACCGTTCTTTGAGATGCTTCGCCGGGCAGCAAATCCCAATACCGAGCGGCCTCCTTGGGCTTCACCAGCTCCCGATAATGTGCCTAGATGAGAGCGCTGTTTGTGTGGCCCATTTCACTGGCCAGCTTGGCTGCGTCGCCGTGGTGGGCTAGATGATAGCTGGCGTAGCTGTGTCGCATGGGTAGATATCTCGGGGAAAACGAGGTATCACTTTTTTTTCATTTCTGGTTTTGGGCGTTGAGCGCGTTTTGTTTTCGTTGTTACGGATAAAGATTTGGTTTCTGATGGTCCCTCCGGGGTAGACCTTGGAGATGGAATGGAGCAAGCAAGAACGCTGGGAAACCGATGAGATGAGCCACAGCAAGTCGGGATGTACTTCCCGAATGTTGCCTCTCACCGCCAATTTGGACGTGCCTGGGGGACAGGTATGGCCCACGTGAACCGGCGGCGTGCCAGCCACTTGGGCGCTCACCTCCTGGGCCACCCATACGGCTTTCTCCAGCCCCTGCTTCTGGTGGCAGCTCGGGCAGACGTACAAGCCTCGGCACGGAAACGCCACGAACGACTCGTGGCAACACTTCAGGCACCGCATCCGCGCAGACCCCTTCTTCAGATCTCCACAGTCCACGAACCTCGGCACAGCCCTGACGATAATCGGTCGCCAAACACCATAGACGCCCGCACATGCGGCTCCAGGTCCACCTCGGTCTGGAGGTTCGGAGCAACGTGATAATAGCCGAGAACGCGCTCGGTTTTGCGGAGCGCTTCCAGGGTCAGCGAAAGGAGTTCGAGTTTTGTATCTGCCATATCTCGTCTCGTGACGTTGAGCATTCGTCAAAGAGGTCTGAAATAAATCGGCGCCCGCTCGCCGCGCTATCATCCGTTCCATCGGAGGGGCACTCTGGCGAGTGCCGGTAATATTCGCAGCGAACGCCGGTTCGCTTCTACAAGGGGCCGCCTCGCAAACATCCGGACCTCGGAACTCCTCTGCTACGGTAGCACCAGCCGGTAATATTTCGTCGCGATAATCGAGCTATCCGTGATCGAAGCGGTCCCACCGCCCGGCACGCCGAGCACACTTTGGACGGGCTGCCACGTGCCGGTGTTGAAGTTATCCCGGACCTGCAACGTATAACTGCGTCCGGCTGGAACCACAAATGTGAGTGTGACCAAACCCGGGCCGGCGGAAGATCCCCGCAATTCCATACGGCTCGTTCGATCCTGCGGCAGTGTTCCCGCCAGCAACTCCTGACGATTGGTTAGTCCGTCCCCGTCGGGGTCGCCGGTCGGCCCGTCTTCCCCGGTGGCCACGCTGGCTTTCAACCCATTGTTCCGCTCCCATTGATCCGGCAGACCGTCGGTGTCCGCGTCGGCGTCCCCCGGCGAAGGCACTGCCGCGAGCCAGTTGGCGGGGTCGTTGCCAAAATTCTGATCATCCCGGCGCGTGAGGGATCGCCCAAGCCCGGCGGCGTCAGATGGCCATGGTGGCATGCTCGAGTAATCAATTTCATCTACCACTTCGTAAGGTAAATCGCCATCCCCCGGCAGGGCCGCCAGGGCCGAAGGCGCCGGTCTCACCAGGCGCACCGCTCCACCGGCGTTATCCAGATGCCCTGTCCAGGGTCCCAGCAGGGTGGTCTGACCATCAACTCCCAATCGCGCACGGAACTCGGCGGCGGCCCAGGGATAGGCACCGGGATCGAAACTCACCAACAACAGCGCCGCGCCGGCGGGCAAGACCAAGCCCGGCGGAAAATCAAAATTGACCTGGCCGCGAAGGCGCCAGGTGCTCGCCGGATATCCGGTGTCGAAGACCGGCACCGGTTGCGCGGAGATGTTGCGCAACTCGATGAACTCGTGACCGGTGTTGTTATGCACACCCGCCAGCGGCGGCTCGTAATTGATTTCACTGATCACGATCGGCCCAACGCGCGGTCCGGTGTTGGCCGCGCTCAGCGAAGGTTTGGCTTCGACAACAAAACTCTCCGTGCCCGCGCTGTTGACATGGCGGCCAAACGAAGAGCCGCGACTGGCCGCGCCGAATCCGAATCCGTGAAACCACCCCGTCAAATTTCCTGCGGCATCAGCGGAGAACAAATAAATCTCGTCTCCTTCCGCGCTGAAGGAGAAACCCGCTCCATCGCCGGAGGTGAACGAGGTTTCTGAAAGCACGAGGTAACCGTTGGGTAGGATGAATGTGCCGCTCGGGATGCGATATTTCCTCGGTTTTGTAAAATTGTCGGTGAGGTACCAGCCGGAAACATTGACGGGTGCGCCGGTGGTATTGAGCAACTCCACCCGGTTATCTTGCGCGTTCCGAATTTCTGGCAACAGCTCGTTCACCAGCACCGCGGGCACACTCAACGGTTCCGGGTCGGCCCCACCTGGGGAACCGCCTGGCTTCGAACTGATGCGCCAATTCACCACCTCATTCAACCGAGCCGCGGGAGCCGTTTCGTCGGCCGGCACCAGCGAGAAGCCCGGTCCGTCTCCGAGCGGGAAGCGCGCAGCGTCGAAAGTCAGATCTGCCACCGGCTCCCGCAATGGCCCCACGAGCGTGACGCGGTTTCCGGCGTTGGAAAGCGTCCCTTCAAATTCTCCCGCGATCCGTCCGGCAGCCGGGTAGCGCGCGGCGAAGGCAGTCCGGTTCTTCACGAGGAGCGCGCGTTCCCCGGGGGCTAGCGTTGTGACGTCGTTAGTCGAGGTGAAATTGAAGCGGATACCGCTCGTGAACTGATAACCGGGAAGACTGACGGGACTGGCGCCCACGTTCTTGATTTCGATGAATTCAAAGTCCTCGTCGCGAAACGGGCTGCCGCTCGCAGGGTTCTCCGGATGAAACATGATCTCCGTGATGGCCAGCGGCGGCGGCGCGACCGTGAACGTCACCGTCACCGGAGCGGACCACGGCGTGGTCGAACCGGCAGGGGGCCCGCCGGTTTGACGAACGTTTGGGTTCCTCGTCCGTGCCGTCACGCGCGCGGATTGATTGATGGCAATCGGGCCGGAGTAAGCGAGCGCTTTGGGAGAAATCTCGTGCTGCGCCAGGCGCGGGTCGGTGCCATCCAGGGTGTAATAGACGGTGGCGCCCGCAGCCGCTTCGAGCTTGAACGTAAATCCCGG
>CANLCA010000194.1 GCA_947487925.1 Verrucomicrobiales bacterium
GGGGACGCGGTGGGAGTGGACGTGGCGACCGGTTTCCTGGTGGCGGGACCCGTGGATATCGTGGGCAGCCCGGACCCGACGCTCACGCTGCAGCAGCGCGCGGATGAGCTGGATGACATGGTGAACACCACAGGAACGGCGTTTCTCGGGTTAACCCTGGGTTGCGCGCGCTGTCACAACCATAAATTTGATCCGATCACCCAGACTGAATACTATGGGCTGGCTGCGGTGTTCGCAGGGGTGAAACACGGGGATCGAGCCGAGCCTCTTCCGCGGGAGGACAAGGCTGAGGTGAACCGGCTCGAAACGACGATCACCGAAATCGAATCCAAGTTGCAACGGTTCGTCGCGGAGGAGGGAGGACGGCCAAACACTGGGCGTTCATCGAAGGCGCAGGGCTTGAGGCCTGCGGTGAATGCGCGTGAGAACATCGAAATACTGGATTCCATACAGGCCAAGGTTGTCCGGTTCACGGTGCTCTCGAGCAATGCCAGTGAACCTTGCCTCGATGAGCTGGAGATCTGGTCAGGAGATCGCAACGTGGGTCTTTCCAGCGCGGGAGCCCGGGCAACCGCATCGGGAACGCTGCCCGGCTATGCGATTCACAAACTGGAGCACCTGAATGATGGAAAGGTTGGCAACGGCCATTCATGGATCTCCGATCAGCACGGCAAAGGCTGGGTGGAGATAGAACTGGCTGAACCGGCGCGCATCGACCGGCTCGTCTGGGGGCGCGATCGAGAAGGGGTATTTAGCGACCGTCTCCCGGTGAAGTACCGTATCGAAGTAGCTCTCCAGGCAGCTGTATGGAAACTTGTGGCCAGTTCGGATGACCGGGAGCCTTTTCCTGGAGCGACGAAGAAACCGGCAGGACCCGTTTATCGCTTTGAGGACTGGCCCTCCTCGGAGGCGGAAGAAGGCCGGCAATGGTTGGTACAACTAGAGCAGACGCGTCGTCGGAGAGACGCACTGACCAAGCGACCCATGGTTTATGCCGGCACGTTCAGCACGCCGGGTCCAACGCATCGTCTGCACCGGGGTGATCCGATGCAGAAAAGGGAACTCGTGGCTCCTGCGACGCTGGCCCTCTACAAGCCCATGACCCTCGCTGGAGAGGAACCGGAGCAGCAGCGTCGGATCAAGCTGGCGGACTGGGTGGCCAACCCCGAGAACCCACTGACCGCGCGGGTCCTGGTCAATCGGATATGGCAACACCAATTTGGCGTGGGTCTTGTGGATACGCCCAATGACTTCGGCCGCAACGGTTCAGCCCCGACGCACCCCGAACTTTTGGATTGGATGGCCAGGGAGTTCATGAGGCAGGGTTGGAGCATCAAGGCGCTCCAGCGGAGCCTTTTGCTCTCCGCCACATGGAGGCAGAGCAGCGCACCTCGGACGGAGCCCACGCGGATCGATGCCTCGAGCCGTTTACTTTGGCGGTTCCCACCCCGCAGGCTTGAAGCCGAGGCCATTCGTGACGGGATCCTCAGTGTCACGGGAGTCCTTGATGGCAGGATGGGAGGAGCCAGTTTCTACCTGCACGAAGTCGATCGTGAGAACGTGTATCACTATCATCCGAGGGAAGAGTTTGGGCCTGCGGAATCACGCCGGATGATTTATGCGTTCAAAGTTCGCATGGAACAGGACGGCGTTTTTGGGGCGTTTGATTGTCCTGACGGGAGCCTGGTAGTGCCCCGGCGGGGCGTTTCCACAACCCCGTTGCAGGCGCTCAACCTCTACAACAGCCCGTATCTTCTCCAACAGTCAGCGAACTTTGCGGAGAGGCTTCGACGCGAGTCGGGCGCTGGGATGGAAGCCCAGGTTCGCCGCGCGTGGCAACTCGCTTTCAGCCGCGACCCGTCCGCCGCCGAGTGTGCGGAGGCCGTGTTGTTGGTTCGTGAACACGGACTCCCCGCTTTGTGCCGCGCGGTGCTGAATTCGAACGAGTTCCTCTTCGTTCCATGATGAAGCCTTTCATCCCATTTGGAGCCCATCCGTTCCTCAACCGGCGCCGGTTTCTTGGCGAAGCGGCCACGGGCCTGGGGGCGATGGCCCTGACGCGATTGCTGGGCCGACAGGGATTGCTCGCCGCGACGACGTCCGTGTCGGCCAAAGGCTCCTTGCGCCCCGTTATCCAGCCAGGCCAACCGTTCGCCCCGCGCGCCGCTCATTTTGTTCCCCGAGCGAAGAATGTGCTCGTGATCTTTTGCAGCGGGGCGTGCAGTCATCTCGACACCTTCGATTATAAACCGGAGCTCATTCGTCGGCATGGGCAGCCGCTTCCAGGAAGCGAGAAGCTCATCACGTTTCAGGGTGAACAGGGAGCTCTCACAAAAAGTCCATGGGAGTTTCGGGCGCGCGGGCAGTGCGGTAAGATGGTTTCTGATCTCTTGCCGCGTCTGGGTGGATTGGTGGACGACCTCTGCTTCATCCACTCGATGCAGGGGAAAACCAACACCCATGCGCCGGGTGAAAACTTCATGTCCACGGGGGCGACTCGCGACGGTTTTCCTAGCGTGGGCTCTTGGGTGACTTACGCTCTTGGGAGTGCCGACCAAAGCTTGCCAGCCTACGTGGCTATCCCGGATCCGCGAGGCAAGCCCCAGAATAGCGTCAACAATTGGGGGCCGGGCTATTTGCCTGCCGCCTTTCAAGGCACTGATTTCAACGCGGCAAGTCCGATTCGCAACCTGGCAAAACCCCGGTCTGTGGAGGACGGCGCCGACGTGGCGACGCGTGCTTTTCTTCAGTCCATGAATGAGAGGCACATCGAACGTTTCCCCGGCGACACGGAGTTGGCGGCGCGCATCGCCAGCTACGAACTGGCAGCGAGAATGCAATTGAGCGTGCCTCAGGTCGCCGATATTTCAAAGGAACCGGCTCATATTCTGAGGCTTTACGGCGCCGATGAAACGGGGTCCAAGGTCCTCGACACTCGCGCGGCCTTTGCCCGAAACTGCATCCTTGCTCGGCGGTTGATCGAGAAGGGGGTTCGCATGGTGCAGTTGTTCAACGGGGCCTACCAAACGGGAGGCGAAGGTACGAGCAACAGGGACGGCCACAAAGAGCTGCACAACCAATACAGCATTCACGGACCTATCCTTGACCAGCCCACAGCCGGACTGCTGATCGACCTCAAACAGCGGGGTCTGTTGAAAGACACGCTCGTGGTGTGGTGCACCGAATTTGGGCGGATGCCGACGTTTCAAAAAGGCGCGAAAGGTCGTGACCACAATCCCAGTGGATTCACATGCTGGCTGGCTGGCGCGGGGGTGCGAGCGCCCTTCAGTCACGGAGCGACGGATGAATTCGGTTACAAAGCGGTTGAAAACGTTGTGACCGTGCATGATTTCCATGCGACCATCCTTCACCTTTTGGGTCTCGACCACGAACGTTTGACGTTTTACCATAATGGCCTCGAGCGCCGTCTGACGGACGTTCATGGCGAGGTCATCCGTGAAATCCTGAGTTGAACATTGGAACATGAGTGAGGCGATTTGAGCTCTAGAGAGCCCTGGAAATCCACGACAATGGAAAACTGACTCAACCGGAACTGGGGAGCATCTCCGCCATTGTAATTCTGATTTGTGGAATCTACGATGGCCCATCAATCGAACCTTTTCATCGAGTCAGTATCACGTCATGAAATCTATTTTAAACACGCTGCTTTGCGCCATTGCGCTTGGCTCCACGATCACCCTGGCGGGCGAACTCAAATACACGATCGCGCCGAATTACTTTGAAAAAACCCCTGGCAACGAACCCCTGGGTGCCTGCCACGGAGGTGCCGCCTTGGACAGGGCGGGCAACATCTACGTCACCACCGACACCCCGCGCGGTATCGTGGTGTTTTCGCCCAAAGGCAAGTTCCTCAGGGCGGTTGGGCCGCCGCGCATTCACGCGCTGGAAATCCGTCGGGAAAAGGGCGTGGACTACATTTACGCGGCACGCCCTTCGGATCATGAGGTGTTGAAGCTGAAGCTCAACGGGGAGCGCGTTTGGACTCTTGAACTGCCTCAGGATGCAGGTATTTATAAAGACGGAAAGGGATTCAATCCTTGCGCCGTGACGGTCGCGCCCGATGGGTCGATTTTTGTCGCGGATGGCTACGGCTCGAATTATGTGCTCAAGTTTGACAAATCGCGCAAGTTCTTGAAGGCCTTTGGCGGGCCCGGGGCTGAAGAGGGAAAGTTCAACACCTGTCACGGCATTGCGATGGACTTGAGACATTCCAAGCCGCTGGTGCTGGTGTGCAATCGAAACAACGATCGTGTGGAGCACTGGGACATGGATGGCAATTTTGTGCGGGTCATTCAGAAGGGTTTGAGGATGCCAGCCGCCGTGCATATCAGAGGCGATTACGCGGTGTTTCCCGAGTTGAAAGGTCGGGTCACTGTGCTGGATAAAAAGGGCGTCATTGTGGCGCAAGTGGGCGACAACCCCATCGAGAGCCAGAGGGCCAACTACGGTTTGCCATCGGACCAGTGGAAAGACGGCATCTGCAACTCTCCGCACGGCGCTTCCATGGATAAAGATGGTAATTTGATTGTCGCGGAGTGGTCCAAATTTGGGCACCTCCATAAATTTGTGAAATCGAAGTAGTCCTTTTTTCTTCCGCATCCGGATGGGGGCATGCTGACAACAAAGCTCCATTAGCCGTGTCCCAAATCCGCCGCCCCAGGATCGATGATGGAGAGCGTCCTTCGCATCAGCGAAGGCACTCTCCCGCCATGGGAATGGAGGATGACTCCCAGCGCCCGGGGCGTGTTCAGTCGTTGTGCCCGTGCAAAAGCCGCGAGATTTATGGCTTGTGCTGCGAGCGTTATCACTCAGGAAAATCCGTTCCTGAAACCGCCGAGCAACTCATGCGCGCGCGCTACAGCGCCTACTTCTTCCGGCTCGTGAGCTACTTGGTCGATACCACGCACCCCGACTCGAAAACCGAGGGCTTGAAGGAAGAGCTCCAACGCACGATTGGGGCCCCAAAATGGATCTTTCTAACCATTCTTGGCGCGAGCAAAGGGCAGGCCGGTGATAAGGCGGGGAAGGTGGAATTTTTGGCGGACTATTACATGAACGGAGGGCTCCAACAACTGCACGAGCACTCCAGATTCAAACGGTTCAAGGGACTCTGGAAATACGTGGATGACAAGGGATAACTCTGAGCGACTTGGAACGACTTTGTTTCCAGGATCTTGCGAAGAATCGACGCGGCCACTGCTGGCGTCGGTTTAAGGGGAGTTTTCCCGCATCGATTTCGCAGGTTGATCCCCATTTTCTCCGGGTCAGGGGCAATGCCTTTGGGGGACTTCACCTGGGGTTTTCACGAAAGTTTTGAGTCCTTCAGAAATGGCTCTTTAGCCACGGGTGCAAGGGACTTTCGGTTCGCGTGTCTTGCTTTCGGGGATGCTTCACGGTTCAATGGTTTCATGATCCCTCTGCGAAACGTCCTTCTGATTGCCATGGCAAGTCTCAGCGGCCACCTGTTCGCCGGAGCCAGCGGCCCTTTCCGAGCGGGAGCTTTCAGCGTGGACATCGGTCCCACGAACTTTCCTGTTCGCGTGAACGCGATGTTCACCGAGCGGTCCGCGAACAAGGTGGTGGACCGACTGCTGGCAAAATCTCTGGCCTTGGACGACGGATCGATCCGAGTGGTCTTCTGTGTGGTCGACACATGCATGATTCCGCGTTCTCTAATCGACCGCGCCAAGGCCGACGCCGCCAAAAGGACGGGTGTGCCAGAGAATCGAATGTTGGTGTCTGCGACGCATACCCACTCGGCGCCCTCGGCGATGGGCTGTTTGGGAAGTCGCGTGGATCCCGACTATGCCGCCTATCTTCCAGGTCGGATTGTGGCGGCGATCGTCGGCGCCGTGGAGCGGCTTGCGCCTGCGCGCGTTGGATGGGCACAGAGGGACGACTGGGAGCATACATTCAACCGTCGGTGGATCCGGCGGCCTGATAGGATGCTTGTGGATCCCTTTGGCCAGCGCAACGTTCGTGCTCATATGCACCCGGGTCACGAGAGCCCTGATGCGGTCGGCCCCAGCGGGCCTGTGGACCCGCAGCTTTCCGTGCTCGCCTTGCAGCATCTCAATGGAAAGCCATTGGCTTTGCTGGCAAATTATTCGATGCACTA
>CANLCA010000195.1 GCA_947487925.1 Verrucomicrobiales bacterium
ATTTTATAGGGCTTAACCGAGGAAAATGGAGGGATTGCGATTTTCCGGATACCCCCTCTAGGCACCCCCCCCGGATTTTTTTTCGTCCCGCCGCTTAGGCGAGGATTTGGGTCAAACCTGAGATGTTGACCTCAGTGATCGGTTCTGATTGTCTTTACACCTTTGTTGAAAATGACACTCAATCCGATCCGATCTGCGGTGATTTCTTTTGTTCAATGGTTTGATTCCGATTACGGCAGCCGGGAGCTCGCTGCGGCCAAGGCACAGCCCGAGACTGTCGATTGGGTCCGTTGCATTCCATTTATTTCGTTGCACGTCGGCTGCCTGGGCGTGTTTGTTACCGGTTGGAGTTGGACTGCGGTTGCGATCGCCATCCTTCTCTATTTGGTCCGCATGTTCGCGATCACTGGCTTCTACCACCGCTACTTCTCTCACCGCACATTCCAAACATCCCGCTTCATGCAGTTTTGGTTTGCCATGCTGGGTGCGTCGGCAGCACAGCGAGGCCCCCTGTGGTGGGCCTATCAACATCGGCACCACCACCAACACTCGGACAATGAGAGCGATCCCCATTCCCCCAAGCAACATGGATTCTGGTGGGCGCACGTGGGTTGGATCACCAGTTCGCACAATTTCCCCACCGATTACTCACGGGTCAAAGATCTCGCGAAGTATCCGGAGCTCGTCTTTCTGAACCGTTTTGATGCCCTCATTCCGTTCGCCCTGGCTTTCACGCTTTTTGTCCTCGGCGGAATTCTGGAAAGCGCCATCCCCTCGTTGGGAGTCACCGCCGGCCAGCTGCTCGTGTGGGGCTTTTTCATCAGCACCACGTTTCTTTTCCATGGAACCTCCAGCATCAACTCTCTCGCACATCTCTTCGGAAAGAAGCGATTTAAAACCACCGATGACAGTCGAAACAGTCTTCTGTTGGCTCTCATAACCCTCGGCGAAGGCTGGCATAACAATCACCATCACTACATGCACTCAGCTCGGCAGGGTTTCTATTGGTGGGAGATAGACATCACGTTCTACTTGCTGAAGACACTCTCTTGGTTAGGGCTTATTTGGGAGCTCAGACCTGTTCCGCTAGAGATCCGGCGCCGTACCCCCGGGGTCGGCGGCAGGTAGATTTGAGCTAAAAGGCCGTTTGCGATCACGGCCCAATGGGTCCAGGCCGCCCTTTGGGCACGCGCCCAAATTGGGCGTCCATCAATCGTCCAAGCGTGCCGTGCAACTCTCGGACCTGCGCCGGCGCCAACCGAAGTCCAGCGCATTCTGATAGAGGCCTTTCCACGAATCGTTCCCAAATCTTCTGCGTTCCCAGAGTCAACCCAGCCAGTTCAGCTGGCGGCAAAACACCCAGAAGATGCATGAGTTGAATCTCATACCCAAACTGCACGGTCGCGGCATCCGGATTGTCCTGCAAACGCTCTAGAACTCCCTCGAACAAACTCGCCACCTCCGGTATCGGCGCCTCCGTTTCTGTCGAGACTTCGATCAAGTGAACGAAATAAGAGGCCAGTGCGATGCGGTTGAAGTCCCTGCGAAGCTCCGCGCGCACGTCCCTCAACTGGACTTCCGTCAAAATATGCAGATCGGATCGGAGGCTTCGGCTAAACCCAAATTCCGCTGCGTAAAACAGATCGAGCCTGCCAATAAATGGCGACTTGGGCCGACGGGCGCCTTTGGCGATCGTAGCGATCCGTCCGTGCTCGCGCGTCAACCAATGCACAACCACGCTCGTTTCGCTCATCGGACGTACCCGAAGTATCGTTCCTGTCCCTTTGTCCCTCAAGAACGCAAAGCAGAAAGCAGAAAGTTGAAAGTTGAAAGCCCGAACTCACCAGACCCAATCCTGACCGGATCGACGCGGCTCAATCACGTCTTCCGGCGGAGGGTTTGCTCCCTTTCAGCTTTCAGCTTTTTCATTACAGGAAGGAAATTGAGCTCGCAAAGTTCTCAGGTCGAATGTCACGACGCTGCTCAATCACGTCTTCCGGCGGAAGGTTTGCTCCCTTTCAGCTTTCAGCTTTCAACTTTCAACTTTCAGCTTTTTCATTATCTCGTTGCCCTGCGACGGACACCCTTGTATGCAGCTTAGGTCAATGTCCCAAAGGCGATTCGAGTTTGATTATCTGGTGCTGGGAAGCGGCATCGCAGGTCTGTCGTTCGCGCTGCGCGCCTCTCAAAAGGGCCGAGTGGCCATCATCACCAAGAAACACCGAGCGGAGTCCAATACGAACTACGCCCAGGGCGGCATCGCTGCGGTCACCAGTCGTGAAGATAGTTATGAAATGCATGTTCAGGACACCCTTGCTTCCGGAGCCGGCTTGTGCAAAGAGCAGGTGGTCCGGGCGATCGTGGAAGAGGGGCCGGCCCGCATCGCCGAACTGATCGAGCTCGGAATGCGGTTCTCCGAGCGCGAGATCCCATTGTCGGGAGGTGCCAAGGAGCTGGATCTGGGCAGGGAAGGAGGCCACTCCAAACGTCGCATCCTGCATGCCAAGGACGTCACGGGTCGAGAGATCGAAAAAGCTCTGCTCGCGGCCATCGCACAACGCGAATCCATCACGATTTTTGAGGATCACTTCGCTATCGACCTGATCACGGAGCAAAAGCTCGGCTCGAAAGTTGGCAACCGCTGCCTCGGTGCCTACGTGTTGAATCGGAACACAAGCGAAGTGGGAACTTTCATTGCCTCCGTGATTTTATTGGCGACCGGCGGCTGTGGCAAAGTCTATCTCTACACCACAAACCCCGACATCGCGACAGGAGACGGGGTCGCCATGGCCTACCGCGCCGGGGCGTCCATCGCGAACATGGAGTTCATCCAGTTTCATCCCACCTGCCTCTACCATCCGAAGGCGAAATCCTTCCTGGTCAGCGAAGCAGTTCGCGGCGAGGGAGGCATCCTCAGGGATGTCCATGGGAATGAATTCATGGAACTTTATCACCCCTTGAAATCTCTCGCTCCTAGAGATGTGGTGGCCCGCGCCATCGACAGCGAAATGAAGAGGTCCGGGGCCGATTTCGTTCACCTGGATATCACCCACAAACCCGCGCGGTTCATCATGGACCGCTTTCCCAACATCTACAAAACCTGCCTCCAGTTTGGCATCGATATCACCAAGGAACCCATCCCGGTCGTCCCAGCGGCGCATTACCAATGCGGAGGCGTTCAAACCGACTTGAACGGGCAAACTGGCATCCCGGGGCTCTATGCCGTGGGTGAGGTCGCATGCACCGGGTTGCATGGCGCCAACCGTCTCGCCAGCAACTCGTTGCTCGAAGCGCTGGTGTGCGCTCATCGTGCGGCAGAACACGTCCTTTCATCCCGTGCGCAAACGCCCAATCTGAAAATCCCAGATTGGCAGTCCGGCGAGGCCCTTGACCCCGATGAATTGGTGGTGGTCTCGCATAACTGGGACGAGATTCGTCGGCTGATGTGGGATTACGTCGGGATTGTCCGCACCACCAAACGGCTGAATCGCGCCAGAAAACGTATCGCGAACCTGCTGGAGGAAATCCAGGAGTATTACTGGGACTTTCGTGTCACAGGCGATCTCCTGGAGCTGCGAAACATCGCTACGGTGGCCGAGTTGATTGTGACAAGCGCCCTCGAGCGCCCCGAGAGCCGCGGCTTAAACTACAACTTGGATTTCCCCAATCCGGACCCCCATTGGTCCCAACGCGACACCGTGCTCAAGAAAAGCTGATCACTTCGCGCTGCCGTCGTCCATCTTGGGTACTGAGGTCGGGTCGATGGACCGTAAGGAAACCAGCGTCTGGGTGACTACTTCGCGCACTGGATCACCCAGGAGTAGTTTCAAAGCCGGAACCGCAGCCTTAGCCTTGGGCCCAATCTGACCAAGGGTGTAGGCGGCCATACGCCGCACCAAACCGTCTTCGCCCTTGTCCGCGAGAAGCCCTATCAACGCGGGAACCGCATCCGCAGCGGACTCGCCAGCTTCCCCTAATTTGGCGCAGGCATCAACCTTCGCATCCTTATCTTCCCCGTTCAGAATCGCGACTTGCGCCGACACGTCCACTTTTGCGCCGCCACCGCCTTTGTTGCACCCCGCTACAGCCAAGAGAAGGGCAAACACGACCACGGAGACCAGCCCATTAAAATGTTTCGTAAAAGACTTCATAGACAATCCTTCATCACAGTGACCCGCACTTCAGAAAATCGGTTGCGCACCCGGTTCGTCTCCACTCTTCAACCAACACAGGCCGCACCAGGTGAAATTCAAATGAGCTAGGCAACAACTCGTTAAGTTTTACTGCGCCCGATGCCACATTCCCAGCAACTCCACGGCCTGGATCGGCACACAAACCTTCGAGGACGCTCTCCATTTTCCAAAAAAAAGCGGCCCGCCCTCCACAGAGCGAGCCGCTTGAAAAACGATCCTTCAATCTCGCGTCGCACCTTTTTCCTTCACGGTGCTTCGTTCCTGCAACCATTCCACATCTTTGTTGTCAGGAGAACCAACTCCAAGCGACAACAACTGCCCCTTTTTCAGCACAGGCCGGGTGCGGCCATCCACCCATTTACGGATCTCAGAATGGCCGTCGGCAAAGCCAAGGCCACCCGCCCCATTGTGATAACTCGCCGGGTAATCCACGATGACGGCCGACTTGGTGTTGCGCGGATCATAACCATCCATGTTCACCGCAAACCAACCATCATTGATGCTGTCCTCTCGTTCATCCAGAATCACCCAGGTCTTGCTTGGGCTCGGGATGTGATCGATCTTTTTGAATTGGCGATAGCCCCCGGTGTAAGGGCCTCCACGCTCTCCCAAGTAGGCATTCATGGAAATGCTTCGCACGCGCGAAGTGACTTTCCCGCCAATCTTGACGGATGATTTATCCGCAGGACACTTGAAAATGCCCACCGCATTCGCGAAATAAGGCGCCATCGGAGAAAGCTTGAAAAGCTCCGAGTTTGTGTTCGCGTTGTTGGGGCTACCGGTTCCAAAATCCAACCATCCCAAGGCCCAAGTCAATTTCGCGTTGGCCAAGCTCTGGACTCCTCCACCGTCAAGGTTTCCGACCAAAACCCCCGCCGCATCATCCGCATATTGAATCCAGGCAAGAGTCATCTGTTTGCCGTTGTTCATGCAAAGGATACCCTGAGCCTTGGTCTTGGCTTTGCCCAACGCGGGCAGAAGCATCCCAGCCAAGATAGCGATGATCGCGATCACCACGAGCAGTTCGATGAGGGTGAATCCCAACAACGACACCGGTTTGACAGGATTGCGTAACAAAGTCGGAGGATGTTTCATGGCGTTTAACAGTTTTAGAGTGCTGCAGCTTATTTCACGACACTAGTTAATCAATCGGGACGCGTCAACAGGCAGTTTCCCCGAAACCTCCCTGTGCACCATGAAACACATCCCGTCGCAAGGCCACACCTACAGCAGACTGCCCTGCTTGGACCCGGCACCGGACTCAGATCGCTTGAAACCCAGCCGTGAGTAAGCCAATTCGGTCGCCACTCTGCCCTGCGTCGTTCGCTGCAGATACCCTTCCATGATGAGGTAGGGTTCGTAGACTTCCTCGATGGTGTCCGATTCCTCACCGACTGCGACAGCGAGTGAATTCACCCCCACGGGTCCTCCGGCGAATTTGAAAACTATGGTCTCCAGGATGCGTTTGTCCATTTCATCCAAACCGTGCTTGTCAATGTCCAGAATGGATAGCGCCAGTTCGGCAATCGACAGAGTCACCCGGCCATCCCCTCTCACTTGTGCATAATCGCGAACCCGCCTCAACAGATTGTTCGCTATTCGTGGCGTCCCGCGACTCCGGCGCGCAATCTCGTGCCCCGCGTTCTCCTCGGTCTCCAAGCTCATTAGCCGGGCCGCGCGCGCGACAATCTTGCCCAGATCGTCGGCCTCGTAATAGTCGAGTCGCTCCCGCACCGGGAAGCGCGTGAGCATCGGGGACGACAACAACCCGCTGCGAGTCGTGGCGCCGATCAGGGTGAACCTTGGCAAATTCAGCCGCACACTGCGCGCATTGGGTCCCTGGTCAATGATGATATCCAGTTTGAAATCCTCCATCGCCGGGTAGAGGTACTCCTCGATGATTTTTTGTAACCGATGAATTTCATCGATGAAAAGCAC
>CANLCA010000196.1 GCA_947487925.1 Verrucomicrobiales bacterium
ACGGCTGTCACACCCTGTTCCTTGTAGGAATCGGTGCTCGACTTCTTGACGCCCCCAAAGGGCGCTTGCAGAGCTAGTCCTGTTGAAATTTGGTTGATCTTCACCACGCCAGCCTCAATCCGCTCCGAGTAGAGCATGGCTTTTCGTATGTCTCGAGTCACTACCGACGCCGAAAGCCCGACATCGACGCCGTTGGCAACCGAGATGGCTTCATCGAAGTTTTCAACCGCCATCACCGCCACCACAGGACCAAACACTTCTTCGGTTGCCAGACGCATTCCGGGCGTCACGTTTCCTATCACTGTCGGTTCCATGAAAAACCCGTAAGCCAAATCGCCTTCTGTCAAACGATGCCCCCCGCACAACAACGATGCTCCTTCTCCGATGGCCGCCTCCACATGGGAGAGATTTCCATCCAATTCCTGCTGGCTCACCGCAGGTCCCATTTCGCTGCCGGCAGTCAGCCCATTGCCCACCTTCAACGCCCGTGCCTTCGCCACCAGTTTTTCCGTGAACGCTTCCAAAACCGGACGTTCCACGATCACCCGGCTTGTCGCCGTGCAGGCTTGTCCTGTCAGGCCAAACCCCGCCCGGATCACTAGCGTCGCTGCCAGATCCAAGTCCGCGTCCGCAAGCACCAGGGTGGGGTTTTTCCCGCCCATTTCCATCTGCGCCCGAGCCATGCGCTGAGCCAACCGCTGATAAATCTGGTGCCCTGCCAGGTGGGAACCTGTGAAGGACACGCCGGCCACCCGCTGGTTCGAAGCCAGTTCCCCTCCCACTTCCCTCCCGTCTCCCACCACGACGTTCAGCACCCCTTTTGGCAGGCCGGACTCCTGCAAAATCCTCCCCAGTTCCAAAGCCATCGCGGGGGCTGGCGACGCCGGTTTCAACACGATGGCATTGCCGCAAAGCAGGGCGGGCGCTAATTTCCAAGCCGGTATGGCGATCGGGAAATTCCAGGGCGTGATCAAGCCGAATACGCCCAGAGGATTCCGGGTCGTGAAGAGAAGGTTGTTGGGAAGATCATGGGGGATTGTCTGGCCTCCCAGGGTGTAACTGAGCCCTCCGAAAAATCGAAATATGTCAGCTGCTCGTTGCACCTCCCCGGTGCTCTCCGCGAGGGTCTTGCCCTCCTCGCGTGTCAGCAGCCTCGCCAGATCCCCTTTCCGCGACTCGATCAATTGCGAGGCTTTGCTCAAAATCCTGCCGCGGGACACGGACGTCGTGGCCGCCCAACCGGGGAAAGCGTCCGCGGCAGCGTTTATCGCCAGACGAGCTTCTTCGGCGCCGCCCCGGGCATACTCCGCTACTTCATCCCGGGTGTCGGCCGGGTTTAGCGTCCGAAACGTCCCTCCATTCCGAGCCGATACCCATTCGCCGCCGATTAAGTTCTGATAACGTTCCATAAAATGCTCATCCCAGGCACACCCGCTCTTCTTCGAGGAGCCAGCCCTGCCTGAGCCCTCGTATCAAACCCGCTTCGATGAAAGGCGTCACCTTAAAAACTGAGTCGCTTCACCAAGCCACTGAGGACAGCGGCATCATTGTCCAGTGCGCCAGCCCATTCAATGATCGGAGCGTCGAGCTGGGAGCAGGCGCCTGACCAGCATCTCCGCGGCGAGGACTACCGTCCCGGCTAGCACACCGGAGACCCCGTCGCCTAGCATCGAAATCAACCCGCCTAGAACTTGCCCAAAACCTGCAGCGAAGGACTCGATCGCATGATGCAATGCCGGCACCCCATGCAGCAGGATGCTGCCGCCAACCAGAAACATTGCCGCGGTGCCCGCTACCGACAGGAACTTCATCAGCCAGGGAGCTAACGCCAAAATTCCTGCTCCCAGTTTGCGACGTGTCCTCGCCCACAGGGCATCTCCAGGGGACCGGGCCAACGCGAGACCCGCGTCATCCAGCTTGACGATGCCCGCAACCAGTCCGTAGACGCCGACTGTCATCAGGACGGCGATCCCGAGCAGCACGCCTACCCTCGTCATAAACGGCGCGTGTGCGACCGTTCCCAGTGCAATCACAACGATTTCGGCAGATAAAATGAAATCGGTGCGCACCGCTCCTTTGATCTTGTTACGCTCGAAAGCCACAAGATCGACATGGGCATCAGCCAAGGCTGCCGCCAGCTCGGCGTGGTGGGCATTGTCCTCGTCTCGGCTGTGCAGGAAGCGATGGGCCAGCTTTTCAACGCCTTCATAGCAAAGGAACGCCCCGCCCACCATCAGAAGCGGCGTCACGAGCCAGGGCGCCAGGGCGCTGATCGCCAGAGCCGAGGGCACCAGGATGGCCTTGTTCAGTGCCGACCCCTTCGCTACCGCCCACACCACGGGCAGTTCGCGATCGGTGTGGACCCCGGACACCTGCTGAGCGTTCAGCGCCAGGTCATCTCCGAGAACCCCGGCGGTCTTTTTCGCCGCGATCTTCGTCAGGATCGCCACGTCGTCGAGCAAGGTCGCGATATCATCAATCAGAGCGAACAGATTGCTGGTGGCCATGGTTTCTAATTCGGTTGAATCTTAAAACGGCGGTTGAACATCGCGAAGATTTGCACAGATTCGCCATGGGCAACTCCCGTTTTAAGGTTGAATTATGCTTTTCAAGGAGCCGCGCAGAGATAGGTCGTTATGAGACCCGCTGCCTCTATTCAATCGCAAGGAGATTCGTTGGTAAAATCGGACACGCCGAAACAGTGGTTGATCGAAGCGTCATACTTCAAAGCCAAGTCCGGGTCACCGAACGGTCGCCGCCAGTTGCCGCGTGAGATGCGCCACCAATTTTTCATGTGCGGCGTTGACCTCGACATCGGTCAATGTCTTTTCTGGATGCCTGTAGGTGAACGCATAGGCGACGCTTTTGGTACCTTCAACCAAACCCTTGCCTCGAAAAACGTCGAACAACTCGACCCCATCCAGATTGGCTGCTTTGGCCTGCTTCACCGCCTGCAGGACGGCCTCGTGCGAGACGGTCTCAGCAACGCTCATCGCTAAATCCCTGCGCACGCTCGGGAACTGTGGCAGAGCCTTGAAGTTCTTGGCACCGTTGCGCCGCGCCAGCAACACGTCGACATTGAGCTCCGCCATAAAAACAGGGTCGCGCAATCCATATTGCCTTGCCAGCATCGGATGCACCAGCCCCATCTCCCCCAAGACAACTTTTCCACCCAGTGCGATGACCGCCGATTCATGGAACAACGAGGTTGACTCCGCACGCCGAGAGTAAGCGACGCCTTTCAACCCAAACGCCTCGAGAAAATCCTCCAAAATTCCCTTGAGATCAAACGCGGTACAACGGGCTTCACGCTCTGTCCCACTCCAGAAGGACGGCGCGCGTCCGCCTGTCAAGGCAAGGGCCACCCGTCTCTCCTCCTTGGCCCGACCATCGGCGAGCGGAAAGACTCGTCCTATTTCAAAAAGCCCCACATCCGCGCACTTGCGGCTGATGTTGTGACGTAAGGAATCGAGCAGGCCCGGCAGCAAACTTGGCCGCAACACATTCATCTCCGCGCTCAGTGGGTTGGACAGGCGTGTGACGTTCTCCGCTTTGACAAGCAACCGGGCTGTTTCATCCCCTATCAGGGTCTGCCCTTGTGCCTCGCTCAAACCCGTCGCGCTCAGCAACTGTCGCGCTTCCATTAATTCATCGTAGACCCGGTCGAACGCGTGTGATCCCACGCATCCTCGGGGGGGTGTTGAGGGGATCTTGTCCACGCCAAAAAGTCTGGCGATCTCCTCAATCAAATCGATCTCCCGTTTGATGTCCACTCGAAAGCTGGGGATACGGAACACGGTCTGCCCCACCGGCCCTTCCGTCTCAGGTGGGATGACCTCAAACCCCAGGCTCACCAGAATCGCTACCTGCTGGGCATACGGGATCTCCACTCCCAAAAAGTGCCCCACCTTTTCGTGGCGCAATAGGATCGCTGGCGCCATCTCAGTCAATGGATAAGCGTCCACAACACCCGGAGCTTGGGTTCCCCCCGCCGTTTCCAGGATCAATTTCACCGCGCGCTGGCTGGCCCAGTCGCAGATCTCAACATCGGACCCTCGCTCAAACCGATAGCTCGCGTCTGTCCGCAACCCGAGGGTCTTGCTGGTCTTTCGAATGGACGTCGGCTTGAAGCAGGCGCTCTCCACGAGGACGTCGACTGTCTGTGCGTGGATCTCCGTGTTTTTGCCGCCCATGACGCCCGCCAGCGCAATCGCTTTTTGCTCGTCGGCTATCAGGAGCATTTCGGACTCCAATTTCCGCTGCTGCCCGTCAAGCGTCACAAACATCTCACCTTGGGCCGCCGCCCGCACTACGATCGTCGGCACTCCCGAACTCCCTTTGGCCACAAGATGTGAATCGAACGCGTGCAACGGTTGACCTGTCTCCAACATGACATAGTTGGTCACATCCACCACATTGTTGATGCTGCGCAAACCCACTTTTTCAAGAGTTGACCGGAGCCAATCGGGACTCGGCCCGACTTTGACGCCGCAAATCACCCGCGCGGTATAGCGAAGACAGAGGTCCGGGGCTTCGATGCGAACATTCACAAGCTCTGAAACCGGGGCGGGCAGGCTCGAGGACGCCGACGGTTCCTCGACTAGGCTAGAATGGACGGACGGCTCCCTCAACCGATTGCCCGTGATGGCGGCCACTTCGCGCGCGATCCCGAGCAGGCTGTTCAGATCCGGTCGGTTGGGGGTGATTTCCAAGTCATAGATCACGTCGCTGCCCTGACGACCGAGGTGCTCGGCAAGCGACCGGCCAACCGTCGCGCCCGTTTCCAGGATCAACAATCCATCCTCTTTCGGAGGCAACCCCAATTCCTCAGCCGAGCACATCATGCCATGGGATTCGACTCCTCGGATCTTTCCAACCTTGATCGTGAACGCGGCTTCCCCTTGCTTGGGCGGCAGCGACGCACCGGGAACTATCAACGGAACCTTGTCACCCGCCTGGAAATTCTGGGCCCCGCAGACTATTTGCCTCTCTCCTTGTCCGTCATAAACGCGGCAAACCGAGAGCTTGTCGGCATTGGGATGTTTCTCCCGGCTGATCACCTGAGCCACCACCACCCCTTCAAATTCGCCCGACCGTCGCTCGATTCTTTCCACCTCAAGACCCAGCATCGTCAACCGTTCGGCCAATTCCTCCGGTGTCCAGGGGAATTCCACATATTGCTTCAACCACTGATAAGTGATCTTCATGGGTCTGAAATCCGATCAAATCATCGACGTTTCATCCGGACTAGAACTGCCTCAAAAACCGGATGTCATTTTCGTAAAACATGCGGATGTCAGGAATCCCGTAGCGGATCATGGCAATGCGCTCGATGCCGAAGCCGAACGCCCATCCGCTCCACACTTCAGGATCGTAGCCAACGGTCTCAAAGACTTTTGGGTGCACCATGCCGCAACCCGCAATCTCGAGCCATTCCTTGCCCATTTTCCTTGTGAGCGAGCTGCTGAAATCAATTTCAAAGCTGGGCTCGGTGTAGGAGAAGTAATGCGGCCTAAAACGAAGCCGCACCTCATCTCCCAGGAGTTCCTTGAACACGAACTCCACCGTCCCCTTCAAATCCCCCACTGTCACAGCCTTGTCGACATACAACCCTTCAATCTGATGGAAGGTCGGATTATGGGTAGCGTCGGCGTTGTCTCGCCGGTAGACCCGGCCGGGCACCACAATCCGCACAGGTGGCGCCTGGTTCGCCATCACACGGATCTGCACGGAGGACGTATGAGTGCGCAGCAATGGAGACTGACCCACGCTTGATTCCAGAAAAAAAGTGTCCTGTGAGTCCCTCGCAGGGTGATCAGCCGGAGTATTGAGTGCGTCGAAACAGTGGTATTCGTCCTCAATTTCAGGGCCGTCCGCAACGGCGAAACCCAGTTTCCGAAAACAGCGCACAATGTCGTGCGTCACCTGGGTCAAAGGATGCAGCCTGCCAGGGAACCGCCGCCTTCCTGGCAGCGAGAAATCGATGGGCTCCTTTGGCATCAGTGCTTGCAGCTCCAACTCGGAACGGCGTGCCGCTAAAGCGCTCTCAATTTCGACTTTGGCCGCGTTAATGGCCTTGCCCGCTAAGGGGCGATCCTCCTTGGGCAGGGTCCCCAGCTGCTTCATC
>CANLCA010000197.1 GCA_947487925.1 Verrucomicrobiales bacterium
CGTTAGCATTCTGCTCTCGAGCCCGTGGAAGTTCCCCTTCTCCTTCGTCGTGCTTGCCGGACTAACTCTGCACGGTTTGGAAGTCACAGCGATTCTACGCGCTCGAAAACGCCGCGCTCTGGACTGGGGTTTGACGTATTTCCTCTCAGCCATCGCCCTGCTTCTTCCGGTCTCCTTGCTGGGCATCGTGCTCGCCTGGCCAAAGCTGCCGGTGACCATGCTCACTTCGCAACTGGAAAACGTGTACGGCTTTCTCGCCTTCGTCGGCGTCGTCTCCTTTGCCATCATGGGAATGCTTTACAAAGTTGTTCCGTTTCTCGTTTGGTATGCCCGCTACAGCAAGGCCATCGGCCGTGGCAAGATTCCGTCTCTGGCCAGTCTCTATTCGTCCGGGCTCCAGGCCGTCAGCTACTGGCTCTTCCTCTCAGGCCTTGTGCTCACGACCATCCCGACGGCGCTCGGGCATGAGAAAGGGGTGCAAGCAGGTTGCCTTGTGTTGCTAGCAAGCACCCTCGTATTCGTGGCGAACATGGGGCGAATCCTCTCACACCTCACCCACCCACGCATCGAACCACTCGCTCCTGCCCCAGTCCGCGAAACTCCCGCTGAGGCCTCGGGCAATCTCCAGAACCGTGTGACCCAGCGTGAAGCTTGATCCCGCCCGAAGCCCCGGTCTTCACACCCGCGTCGCCGTTGCCTTCGGTTTTGTGCACCGGCCGAATTCCACGCAATCGGCACACACGGAAAGCCTGATGCAGTTCGGATCGTTCTCGAGACGGCGACGTTTTGCTTCCTGCCACACGGCAAACCCGGCCATGACCGCTAAGACAGCCGAACGTGCCGCGGCCATGAAAAAGTCGCGGCGTCGGAATGGTTGGTCGAGATGCGGCTTCATGACGCAGTCGGCTCAAGTGAGCTGTCGAAGTCTGAACATCCTGACAATCTTCCGAAACGGGTCGAGCACGAAGACCCTTTCGGAATTCTCGCATGCCACGTCGAAACCAGCACCCAGACGGCAATCGGCGCAGGCTCGTTTGGCCAACGCCTTGTCGTCGACGAGTGTCTCGGGACCCGCCACCGCGCCCTTGAATACGCCGGTCCCCGTGTAGCAGTTCACGCGGGCCAATCCCTTCTCGCTAGTGATGATCCCGCCATCGGGCAGCCGTGCGAAATAGACGGGATTGCAGCAACCACAGAAGTGGTCGATCGCCATACCGGGTTGCCCCCACGACGATTCGAAGTGGCCATCGAAGGTGTAACTCTCTATTCGCAGCCGTCCCGGATTCGCGATCAGCAGTCGATCCCGGCTCACCGCAAGGTCGAAATAGGGGCTCGGCACAACAAACCCAGGCACGCCGGCGGCATCGTCTTTCTTGCCAAAACGACTCCTGATTTCGCCGGTGCGACGGTTGCACACCAGAACCTCGCGATGTCCCGCATCCGCAAGAAAAAGCAAGGTGTCGCACGAGCCGATGGCGGTGAGAAAAGTTCCCTTGCCAAAACGTTGTGAACGATGTTTTTGCTTGCCGCTAAAGTCGTAGGCCTCGAAGTAATCCCCAAAACCTACCAGCAGTTCGTCTGCGCCAGTCACATGGAGGCAATGCGGCGGGCGTTCAAGTTTGATCTGGCCATGAAGCACACCCAATGCATTCAACAACTTCACCGACCGATCTCCCGCGACAAAAACGAAGCCTCCTGGAGCGGTGGCCAACCGTTTGACGTGATCGAAGCCGGTATCAAAAGATCCTGTCGGCTCATAAAGCAGGTGCCTGGGATCGGTGTTTTCGAACTCCACCACGTCATAGGCGAACCCTTCCTTTTGGACCTCGCCGGGTGGCTGACTGGACGGGCCGGGGTTCTGCCCTTGCCGAATCAACGCACCAGCGGCGGCGCCAGCCCCCACTAGAGCTGTTCCAACGAATGCCCGTCGTGACCATTTAAAGGTGGGAGTCATGCATGCCATGGTTCACAGCCACCACTCAAGCAAACCAGACGCGGGCAACTTGCGGCACGGACGCCCCGCCCTGAAGCACCTCAATCCGTACGCCGACACCAACCACCCACCATCCGCGTTCACTCGCAGGGGCACTGAACATCGGTTCTTCTTTTTCCGATCCAAACCTACACGACGCACCCCCCCAAGAACCTTGACCTGAATCAACGCGATTATTGAAAGCAACAGGTCTATTTGTACAGCGCAATTCGTTCGCCATTCCCCAAGGCATCAATTCCGGCAAACAATGAACGAGCGACATCTCACCACAATCTTGGTTTGTCTCATGGGGGGCATCGCCATCAGCCTTGTCGCCCTCTGGTTCATGGCGTCGCCTTTAGTGATCGTAGAGAAACGGCTCGGAGATTTGTCAACTGGACAACGAACTCCCGCATCGGCTCGTTTATCGAGCAACGCGGTCCCTTCAGCATCGGAGGAGGTTGTGGACATTCGCGGGCACTTCGAGAAGTTCGATGGCCAGCCAGGCAGTTCGAGTTCGTCTTGGCCTAGGTTCCGAGGTGCAGATTTTTTGAACATCCGTTCCACGGGCCCTCCCCTGGCCGACCGATGGAGCGAGAAAGGCCCGACCGTGCTTTGGTCAGTAGCCCTTAGCGAAGGACACTCCGGCCCGTCGGTCTGGAGCGGATGTGTCTATGTGATGGACTACGATGAAAAGCGCGAAGCGGACGCCCTTCGCTGTTTCTCGCTCGCGGACGGGAAAGAGATCTGGCGGCGGTGGTATCGCGCGCCGACGAAGCGGAACCACGGTGTTTCCCGCACGGTGCCCGCGGTCACGGAGCAATTCATCGTCACCATGGGACCGCGCTGCCACGTGATGTGTGTGGACCGTGGAACGGGGGAGTTCCGATGGGGCATTGATCTGGCGCGCGAGCACGGCTCAGACGTCCCGCTGTGGTACACGGGGCAGTGTCCTTTGATCGATGACGGCATTGCCGTGCTTGCGCCCTGCGGCCCCAGAGCACTGCTGATGGGAGTCGACTGCGTGAGCGGCAAGATTCTTTGGGAGACAGCAAACGAGAACCGTTGGAAAATGTCGCATTCATCGATTGTGCCCATGAAACTGTTGGGTCGACGGATGTTTGTGTATGGCGCTCTGGGCGGTGCCGTGGGCATTTCGGCTGAGGGATCAGATCGAGGCACGGTCCTCTGGAAAACCACGGAATGGAATCACACAGTGCTATCGCCGTCGCCAGTCGCCGTGGATGATAGTCGGGTGTTTCTGACCGCAGGCTACGGCGGCGGCAGCATGATGATCGGGTTGAGACAGGAGGGAAACTCAATCAGAGCTGAGGCGTTGTTCAAACTCGACAAAACCGTCTTTGGTGTCGAGCAGCACACGCCTATCCTTTACCAGGGCTGCCTCTTCGGGATCCTGCCAAAGGACGCGGGCGAGCTCCGTGCGCAGTTTGCCTGCCTCAGCCCTGACGGGAAGCTCGCCTGGACCAGCGGCAAGACGGAGCGGTTCGGGCTCGGCCCGTTCCTGTTTGCGGACGATAAAGGTTTCCTTCTCAACGACAACGGCGAGCTAACGCTGGTCCGCGCGTCACCTCAGGGGTACGAGCGCCTCGCGCGGGCCCAAGTGTTGCATGGACGCGATGCTTGGGCACCGATGGCTCTGGTGGACGGCAAACTTCTCCTGCGGGACTCGGAGAGGCTGGTCTGCCTGGATGTGCGGAAACCTTAAACCACGAGCCTCTCTCTTCATGGGATATGAACACAGCCCCGGCAACCTCCACAGGCGGTAGTCGATTCGAGTTTCTGCGGCAGGGTCTCGCGCGGCTTGTGGCCCTGTCTCTGGGAATGCTGGGCGGCATGTCTCTTTTCGGTGCTCGCCGAAAGAACACGGTCTGGCAAATCGATCCCCTGAAGTGCGTTCAATGCGAACGTTGCGCCACAGAGTGCGTGCTCAGCCCATCGGCGGTGAAGTGTGTTCAGTCCTATCCGATCTGCGGCTATTGCCAGCTCTGCTTCGGTTATTTTCAGCCTCACGCGCCGCAACTGAATTCCGCGGCGGAGAACCAGCTCTGTCCGACGGGAGCGATTGAGCGGCTTTTCGTCGAGGAACCTTACTGGGAATACAACATTCTGGAGGACTCGTGCATCGGCTGCGCGAAATGCGTGAAAGCGTGCGAGATGTTTGGCAACGCCTCGTTCTATCTCCAGGTGCGACAGGACCTCTGCTTGAACTGCAACCAATGTTCCATCGCGATCAAGTGCCCCGCTGGCGCATGGGATCGTGTGCCGGCAGACCAACCTTACAAACTCAAACACAAGACCGCGCCAGGGAACACCGTCGGCAGGCTGAAAAAGGAGCGCCCCCAATGGCTCGCTTAGCGGACATTCCGACCTGCATTGAACGGGGCGACGTGAGGAGTTCGCAGCCCGCCCGTGAGGCTGTCTCGACTGCCTTCCATCCAGTCGGCCGGAGACAGGATGCATCCAGGATCGCGAGGGTCTCACTCCCTGGCCGGAGCGTCGCCCTCCTGGTGCGTCTCGCCCTTCTCCTTCTGACGCTTGGCCTGCTCGCCGCCGCCGCCCAGGCCGAATCGGAGCAGGAACAACGTTTCCCGGCTCCAGAATTCAAGGGTGGCTACACTTTTCCCGAGACCACAGTCCCTCAGGCCACGTCAGAAACCCGGCAATGGCTCGATGTGGCCGCGCTCGCCGCGGCTCTCAGCATCGCGTCGTGGCTGGCAGTCAAACGCCACTCGCGGCGAGGCCTATTCTGGCTCATGATCTGCTGTCTGCTCTACTTCGGATTCTACAAAAAGGGATGCCTCTGTCCGATCGGCTCCATACAAAACGTCGCACTTTCACTGTTCAACTCTCACTACGCATTGCCAGTGACTGTGTTGATATTCTTCGGTCTTCCGCTGCTTTTCGCGCTCTTCTTCGGCCGCGTCTTCTGTGCCTCGGTCTGTGCGCTTGGCGCGATCCAGGATCTTGTCGCGATCAAACCCCTGACGTTGCCACGCAACCTCACTATTGGCCTGAGTGTCATCCCCTATGCTTACCTCGCCCTGGCGGTGCTGCTCGCCGCGACCAACACAGGCTTCTTGATTTGCCGATATGATCCGTTTATTGCATTCTTCCGTCTTACAGGGGACGCGCCGCATCTCTACCTTGGCGCTTCCTTCCTCCTGGTCGGCGTTTTTATAGCGCGTCCCTATTGCCGTTTCCTCTGTCCCTACGGCGTCCTTCTGGGATTCCTGTCGCCGCTCTCGCGCTGGCACCTGGCGATCACTCCCACCAGTTGCATCAACTGCCGCCTTTGCGAGACTTCGTGTCCTTTCGATTCCATTCACAAACCCAACTTCGGTCTCGCACACGAAGCCCGGGGCGCTGGGGTCCGGCGGTTGGGCTTTCTGTTCTTGATGTTACCACTGCTCATCGCGCTCTGCGGATGGGTTGGCCACCGGCTTTCAGTTCCCTTGTCGCGCTACAATTCGACTGTCTCCGTCGCCGAACAGGTCGTTGCTGAACGGCAGAACCCGTTGCTGGAACCGACCCTTGAGTCCAAGACGTTTCGTTCGAAGGGTGTCACAGAAGGCGAATTGATTCGGGATGCGCTTGCCATTCGCGCGCGGATGAATATCGGCGGATGGTTAGCAGGGGGGGTTGTGGGCCTGGTTTTCGGCTTGAAACTCCTCGCCTTCTCCACCATCCGCACCCAGAAGGACTATGAGGTGGATAAGGCACACTGCTTCAGTTGCGCGCGATGCTGCACCTATTGTCCGAACGATCCCTCCTGCAAAACGGACTCTTTTTCCGCAGCGATGATCGCGCAGCAAGTTGGGCAGGCCGCCCCGAAACCCAAACCCACAACCCCCGCGCTGGAAGTCGCGGGTCATGTCTGATGCGTGTCATCGCCCGCACACGAAATGTTCAATCGGTCGCCTACCGGTCGCTGTGGGCGCTGGGCGTGGTCTCGGGGCTGTTTACGTTCCTGGTGTCCGCGTTCATGATCGCGAACAACCTCCAGCTAAGAGCCGTCGATCCCATGCATACACCCGCGCTCCAGCGGCTCTTAAGGGAAATGAGGGCCAGCCCGCAAAACGATGCGCTCAAGGACCAGATTCGTGAGCTGGACCACC
>CANLCA010000198.1 GCA_947487925.1 Verrucomicrobiales bacterium
GGCGCCTCGACCCACTGATCAGGGTCTTTGTCTTTGATGTTGCGAATCAGTCCCGAGTCCGCCATAGGCACCGAAGCGACGGGGTTTTTGATCGAGGACAATTTTGGTCTTGAGACGTCGCTCCAAGCGGTCAGTTCGACATGGTTCATGGCGATGCCGAACCCATTCCTCACAGAAGGGCAGGCGATAATGTTGGTTCCTTGAAGGGAAGGGCGCATCAGATCGACCCACCACGTGACGGTGCCTTGGAACAGGGCCGTAGGCGGCGCTTTTTGAAAGAGGTAAAGAGTCACGATATCGTCCTTGTTGTCGTCGGCATAAAACGAGTAGCCCAACCCGATTTGACGCACATTACTGAGGCATTTGGCACCGCGAGCCTTTTCCTTGGCCTTGGCCAGGGACGGGAGGAGCATGCTGGCGAGCAGGGCTATGATCGCGATGACGACGAGCAGTTCGATCAGGGTGAATCCGGATCGCATCGAACCCGGTTTGGAGAGGTGCTTTTGGGGCATAGAACGTCCGATCTCAGTTGCCATTTGCGGGGTCCCCGCGGAGGCGTGGTGAAAGTATCGTTTCATCGAACCTCTCGCATCGTCTTCTGGCAAGCGTATTTCGAAACAAAAACCAAACTAAAAAGGGCAATCGACGTTCCGTTCCGGAATCTTTCTAGATCAGGACGGGAACCACGGAAACCACAGTTTGTCCCCACCTTGGGGCCTTGCATCCGTCGGCCTTCCTGAATTTGCGTCGAACCGAGGATGTGCTTTTCCACGTGAGCGGCATGGTTTTGCTCTTTGCATGGGGACGAGGTTTGGCGTAGAAGTCTCGTTCCGCGGCGGGCGGGGCTTGGTCCTCGCTCATGGCTTTGCGGTCAGAGTATGAAGCCAGAAATAGAGATTTATGACACGACCCTGCGCGACGGGAGCCAGGGCGAAGGTATCAATTTTTCTGTCGTGGACAAACTCCGCATCGCGGAACGTCTGGATGCTTTTGGTGTGCATTACATCGAAGGCGGATGGCCTGGATCGAATCCAAAGGACATTGAGTTTTTCGAACGCGCACGGTCGCGGAAATGGAAGCATGCCAGGCTGGCGGCCTTCGGTTCCACTCGGCGCAAAGGCGTTCCGGCGGAGAATGATGATCAGGTGCGATTGCTCGTCCATGCCGGGACGCCGGTCGTGACGATTTTCGGGAAAACATGGCTCCTGCACGTCAAGGAAGTGCTGAGGGCATCCCCAGACGAAAACCTGGCGATGGTTGCCGACACGATTCGTTATCTAAAAGACCAGGGCAAATTCGTGATCTACGATGCCGAACACGCTTTTGACGGGTACAAGGATTCCCCGGAATACGCGATGGCGACCTGGCAGGCAGCGGAGAAAGCGGGGGCTGACTTGGTGGTTTTGTGCGATACCTGCGGTGGATGTTTGCCTGGGGATATTGCGCGGGTCACCGGCGCGGCGCGGTCCGTTCTTTCCGTTCGACTGGGGATCCACACCCATAACGACATCGGCCTGGGGGTGGCCAACGCGCTGGCCGCCTTGGAGCATGGGGCCGACCACATCCAAGGAACGATCAACGGGTACGGGGAACGCACAGGAAACTGCAATTTGACCAGCGTTATCCCCAATGTGGCTTTGAAGCTGAAGAAAAGTTGCGTGCCCACCTCATCGCTCGCGAAACTGCGGGAGCTATCTCAGTTTGTGGACGAGATTGCGAACCTTCGACACGATCCGAGGCAACCGTGGGTTGGGGCGACGGCATTCGCCCACAAAGGGGGCATGCATGTGAACGCGGTTCAGAAAGTGGCGCGGAGCTTCGAGCACGTCGATCCAGGCGTGGTGGGGAATTACCGCCGCATCCTGGTGAGCGATCTTGCGGGTCGAAGCAACATTGTGATGAAGGCCCATGAGCTGGGGCTGAACCTCGACAACGACACGCCGGAGCTCAAGAGCATTCTGGCCGAGATTAAGCGCCGGGAGCACGAGGGGTATGAGTACGAAGCGGCCGAAGGTTCCCTGGCGCTGCTGATCAGGCGTTTGATGAAGCATGAGCCGGCGCCTTTCGAAGTGACCGACTATCATGTCTCGATGCGGCGGCACAAGGGCGGGGCGATCGGTGACAGTTCAATTTGCGAAGCGACTGTCAGTGTGTCGGTCGGGGACAAACAAGAGCTCACGGTCGAGCGTGGGGATGGCCCTGTGAACGCTTTGGACAAGGCGTTGCGGAAGGCGTTGATCCGGTTTTTTAAACCGCTGAAGACAGTCAAACTCATCGACTACAAAGTGCGGATCCTGGATGATGAAACCATGGCCCATGCAGCGATCGCGAGGGGACGGCGAATCCCCGGCATCGAGGCTGCGGAGCGGTCGAGCGAGCCGCTCGGAGGCACCGAGGCTAAGACGCGGGTTTTGATAGAGTCCACCAACGGCAGACAGGAATGGAGTACTGTGGGGGTCAGCAGCAACATCATTGAGGCGAGCCTGCAGGCCCTGGTCGACAGCATGGAGTGCGCTCTGCTCACAAAGTAGGGTGCGCCTTTTCAGAATAAGGAGCCAAGAACCATCGTTATGTCGGAGATTTCCAAAGCGTACGAACCGGGTGAGGTTGAATCGAAGTGGTATGCCCAGTGGCTTGAAAGCGGCTGTTTTTCAGCAAAGACTGACTCGCCCAAGCCAGCTTACTCGATTGTCATCCCGCCTCCCAACGTCACGGGAGTTTTGACGTTGGGCCATGTCTTGAACAACACGATTCAGGACATCCTCGCGCGAAAGGCACGGATGGATGGCAAGGAAGTCTTATGGTTGCCTGGGACCGACCACGCGGGCATCGCGACTCAGACGGTCGTCGAGAGGACCCTGAAGAAGCAGGGCCAAATCCGGCACCGGGATGACCTGGGCCGGGAAAAGTTTTTGGAAAAGGTTTGGGAATGGAAAGAGAAGCATGGAGGCATCATCATCCAGCAGTTGAAAAAGCTTGGGTGCTCTTGCGATTGGGGGCGTGAACGCTTCACCATGGACCCCGCCTACGCGCAGTGCGTGCAGCGCGTTTTTGTGGACCTGTATGAAAAGGGCTTGATTTATCGGGGCAAAAGAATGGTGAATTGGTGCCCGGTCTCCCTGACCGCACTTTCTGATGAAGAGGTCATCATGAAAGAGCAGAGAGGAAGCCTGTACTATTTCCGCGTCGCCGTGGAGGAGCGACCCGGAACTTTCCTGACCATTGCGACGACTCGTCCCGAGACCATCCCGGGCGACACGGCGGTGGCGGTGAACCCGAGGGATGGGAGGTATGCTTCGCTGATAGGATTGCACGTGATACGGCCTCTGCCCGAGGAAGCGGGTCCTGAGAGGAAACGGATTCCCATCATTGGCGACGAGCACGTCGATTTCGAGTTCGGCACGGGTGTTTTGAAAGTGACACCAGCGCACGACAAAGCGGACTTCGAGATCGGGGTTCGGCACAAGCTAGCGGTTGTGGATGTGATGAACGCGGACGCGACTATGAACGAACTCGCGGGAAGCGCGCTGGCGGGGTTGGATCGAGTGAAGGCGCGGGGCCTGGCCGTGGAGCGCCTCAAGGAACTCGGGGTGCTCGAGAAGGAGGAGCCCTATCAAAACAATGTGGGCTTCAGCGAACGGGCCGATGTGCCCGTGGAACCCCGTTTGTCTGAGCAATGGTTTCTGCGCTACCCGAGCCAGGAGAAATCGCGTGCGGCGGTGGAGAGCGGAGACTTGAAGTTTCACCCTGAGAGATGGGCCAAGGTTTATGGCCACTGGATGGGCGGCCTGCAGGATTGGTGCATTTCGCGACAACTTTGGTGGGGGCATCGGATTCCGGTCTGGTATCACAAGGAGACCCGGGAGGTTTACTGCGGATTGGAGGCCCCAGAAGATCCTCAGAATTGGTCCCAAGATCCTGACGTGCTCGACACGTGGTTCAGCGCATGGCTCTGGCCCTTTGCGACCATGGGCTGGCCCGAAAAAACGGAGACGCTGAAGCGGTTTTATCCCACGACCGACCTGGTGACTGGGCCAGACATTCTCTTCTTCTGGGTGGCGCGGATGATCATGGCGGGTTACGAGTACCTGGGGGAGAAACCGTTCAAAAACGTGTATTTCACCGGGATCATCCGCGACAAACAGGGTCGGAAGATGTCCAAGAGCCTTGGGAATTCGCCCGACCCCTTGGACCTTATAGCCCTCTACGGGGCGGATGCCTTGCGGTTCGGGGTCATACGTTCCGCCCCTCTTGGGCAAGATGTGCTGTTCGACGAGCAGCAAGTGGAGCTGGGGCGAAATTTTTGCAACAAACTGTGGAATGCTTGCCGGTTCCGACAGATGCAGCGGGGTGAAACCGAGGGGGAGATAAACGCCGGCTTGCTGACCGTGGATGACAAATGGATTCTGCTCAAGCTGGATCGGGCGATCGAGGAGATCAGTGAGGCATTTGCGGGCTACCGATTCAACGAGGGCGCCCAGGTGCTTTACCGCTTTTTCTGGAGCGAATATTGCGACTGGTATGTGGAGGCTAGCAAAGCCGTTTTCTTCGGCACAGACGAACCGCGAAAGGCCAACACGCTGGCGGTCATTGACTTCGTCCTTTCCAACGCCTTACGGCTGTTCCATCCGTTTCTTCCGTTCATCACCGAGGAACTTTGGCATGGGCTTGGTTACAATTTGGAGCTGCCCCCGGATCAGGGTGGGGCATCGATCATGAGCGCGGTTTGGCCAAAGTCTTTCGGGCTGGAGTTTCGTGAGTTTTACGGCCTTGATGAAAGCGATGAGCGACTCGTCAACATGCGGTGCGAGTTCGTGAGTGCAGGTCGGAATTTGAGGCGTCAGGGTAACGTTCCGAGCGGGAAGAAGGTCCGTTACGTGATGAAGCCTGCCGGAGAGATTTCTTCACACGAGGCCCGTGTGCTGCAGCTCCTGTTGAATGCCGAGCAGTTGGATGTTCAGCAGGCTTTTGAGGCTCCCAAAGGAACTCCGGTTGCCGTGTCCCCCTTAGGGGAGCTGTTTCTTCCCTTGGACGGCTTGATCGATGTGGAAGGGGAAAAGGCGCGACTCACCAAAGAACTTGTCAAGATTGAGTTGGAGATGGAAAAGGTTCGTCAAAAGCTGAGTCATCCCGCTTTCGTCGAAAAGGTGCCTCCCGCGATTTTGGACGAGCATCGCAAGCGGTTGTTGGACTGGGCTGGGAAGCGAAGTCAGGTGAGCGCGGCTTTGGAAGGATTGAGCGGTTAGAGGGAAAATTGCCCGGCGATGACTTGCTGCGAGTGAGAAGTGGGCTGTTGGGGCCTCCAGTCACTCGTCCCATCGAAGGTTTTGCGTCGCCCCTAGGGCGATTGGGAAATCGTGCGAGCGTTTCGGGGGTGAAAATAGTTGTGGCAATTTGATTGCACTTTGCTACATTCGCGCGCTCTCGATTGCCAGGTCCAGAGGCTATGGGTTAGCGGTGGGTTTGGGATTAGAGCGTGTAAAGCCTGAAAAGTCTGAACGAACGTGTTGTGACTACAAAGAAGACGACAACGAAAAAGACGGTGGAAATTGCATCGGCGACTCCCAAAGGGCGCATCATCGGGACCGCGACCGCGGCCTCGATCCTCGGTGCCGTGGCGATTGAGTCCTCCAACTGGCCAGACTCCAACACCAAGGTCAAAGCCGAGTGGTCGAAGTACTATAAGAATCTTTTGGAGTTGCGAGAACGACTGATGAACCAGATCAGCGGGTTAGCGAGAGAGTCTGCTGAGGAGATGTCGACATACAGTCTCCATATGGCAGATTCTGGCACTGACAATTTCGACCGTGATTTCGCTTTGAGCCTTCTCTCATCCGACCAGGATGCGGTGTATGAGATCGAAGAGGCCTTAAAAAGGATTGAAAAGGGGTCGTATGGGGTGTGTGAATTGACAGAGAAATCGATCCCCAAGGCCCGATTGGACGCCATTCCATGGGCTCGATTCACCGTGGAGGCACAAGCTCAACTGGAGCGGGACGGAGCCATTCGGCAACGTCGTTTGGGAGCTTTGGGTAGCGTGGATGCGGCCGGCAGCGTGGAGGTTGAGGAGGAAGACGAGGCCGAGGAAAGACCGGCGAAGGAAAAGGA
>CANLCA010000199.1 GCA_947487925.1 Verrucomicrobiales bacterium
CCCGACTACCAGGCGCTGCGCGTCGCCACCGCCATCCTCGGCAGCGGCTTCACCGGCCGTCTCATGGGCAATGTGCGGGACAAGGAAGGTCTCACCTACGGGATCGGCGCCAGCCTCGGGAACGACACGTTCTGCGACGGCGATTGGAAGATCACCGCCTCCTTTGCTCCCGCGCTACTGGAGAAAGGCATCGCCTCCACCAAGCACCAGCTCTCCCTCTGGTACGACGCGGGCACGACGCCCGCCGAAGTCGAGGCGCGCAAAACCAACCTGGTCGGTTCCTTCAAAGTCGGACTCGCCACGACCGACGGCATGGCCGGCTCGTTGCTCGCCGCCGTCCATCGCGGCTACGGCATCAGTTGGCTCGACGAATATCCCGACAAGATCAATGCGCTCACACCCGACCAGGTGAATGCGGTGATCAAGAAATACCTGAAACCCGACGCCATGTTCCTGATCAAGGCCGGCAGCGTCCCCGGCGCCGTGTCTGCACCTAAATAAGGCGTTCAGTGGCTTGCCCGACTGGTCCAGTAGTGTGAAGGCGCCGACGTGATGAGGCAAATGACATCCAGTGTATCGGCCCTTTCGAGCTGCGTGGCAAACGGTTTGCAGACCATTCATTTCGTTTCCTCCACCCCCTCCATTCATTCCGTGCGGCGGGTTTTCCCAACACGGTTGGAAGTGCAGTCTTCTACCGGATGACCTTTCGTCCTCAGACGTTTGGAGCCCGTTCAGCCCTTTCCCAGTCACTCGCATTTGGCCGGGCGTTCTTATCCCCGTTTCCAGAACCATCACCTTGTGTGGGCCAAGAGGTCAGATGAGACCCCTTGGTCTTAGAGTTTGAACCGCGTCCCGGCTGTAAAACACGTCACACCCGTCTTCGGTTCTAAGTCGTCAACCACTTCCACAACGACCTCATTTACCAGGAGCCGGGAAAGAACACCGTGTCGATTGAGCACGTTCTTGTTGGCCGCCGCGACGTTCGCCGCATCCTGGAGGAAGTCATCGAACACCACCCCCAGAAGACTGATCATCGGCTCATTGGTCATTGGTCACCTCACCCACTCACGCCACCTGACCCCGTGACTCTCGACCCCTGACCACACGATGGAGTCCGGGTGACTCCATCGCAAGCGCCTCTGCCCACTCACAACCTCGAAATGCGCGCTTCCTCCAGCGGGCTGAATCGGGTAGAATTTGACAATGATAATCAAACAGTGCCTCGCCGTCCGGCTGCTGCGCCAGCTGCCTGCCCTCGTTGCGGTGCTGTTGCCGATGGCTCAAGCCGGCGAACTCCACCAAGCCCCTCCCCTCGCCTCCGGTGAAGTGCGCCTGCAGGGCCTCAAGGAAAACGTCTGGGGCAAGCGAAATGAGAAGCCGTAGTCCACGCTGCGTATGAACCTTCCACATCTCTTCCTGCTGGCGGCGACGTTGGCGTGTTGCTTGCCGGCGTCCGGCGAGGACGCTGCTACCTTCGCCACTCGCGAATCCTCCTTTCGCCTGAACAAACAGGGATCGCTGAGTGCTATCACCCGACCAAGTGACGGCCGGAACTACCTGGCACCTGGTCAACCCGCCCCGCTGCTCAGCCTGCGGATCGCTGGGAAGTGGCTGTCCCCGACGAATTGCGTTTGGGACGCTGGCTCAGGCCGACTGACCCTGCGGTATCCCGCGGCGAACGCCCGGGCCGTGGTCGCGGCTACGGCGAAATCCACACATGTCGTGTTCGAAACCGTGGAGGTCGAGCCTGTCCAAGACGTGGAACTGGTGCTCTGGGGTTCCTATCCCATCGCCATACGGGAAACCGTGGGCGAGGTTATCGGCGTCGTGCGCGACCGAGAGTTTGCTGTCGGCATTCAGTCCTTAAACCTCAAGACCCTGGGCGGCTACCCGAATCGCGAGAGCGACGTGGAGGAAGAGTTCGGAGCGGATGATCCGGGCCACTATCCCGGGCTGCCCGAGGAACTGAAGCGGGGCCAGCACTTCCGCGCCGACACCGCCCGGCTGACGGAGTTCGGCAGCGTGATTCATGCGTATTGCCGCAACCGGAATCGGGAGCGCGTGATCGCCGATTGGGGACACGACGCATTCGTGGCTCAGCCCTACGCGGACGGTGGCGTGGTGGGCAGCCGGATCGCCTTGTTCGCGTGCCCCGAGTCGCAGGCGCTCGAAACCATCGGGGCCATCGAGCTGGCTGAAGGACTGCCGCATCCAATGCTGGATGGCGTCTGGGCCAAACGGGCTCCTGGCGCGACCGCTTCCTACCTGATCATTGACTTCGGCGAGACCACGATTGACCGCGCGATCGAGATGACCCGGCGGGCGGGTTTGGCGCATCTGTATCACAGTTCACCCTTCGAAACTTGGGGCCACTTCGAACTGAAGAAGACGTTGTTCCCGAATGGTTGGGACGGCCTGAAGGAGTGCGTGGAGAAGGCGCGAAAGGCGGGAGTGAAGGTCGGCCTTCACACGCTCTCCAACTTCATCACCCCCAACGATCCCTATGTGACCCCGAAGCCCGACCCCCGGCTGGCGCGCGTGGGCACGAGCGCGTTGTCCGCCACGGTGAATGCCACCCAGACGGAGATCCCCGTCACAGCCCCCGGTTTTTTCCAGAAGAAGACCGTGCTCAACACAGTGGTCATCGGCGAGGAACTGGTCCGCTACGAATCCGTTTCGACCAACGCCCCGTGGCGGCTCCTGAACTGCCAGCGCGGCGCCTGGGGCACAGCGGCTGCGACGCACGCGACAGGGGCGGGAGTCAGCCGGTTGATGGATCATGACTACAAAGTATTCCTCACCGACGCTGACCTCACAGTGGAAGTGGCCCGCAACCTGGCCCGGCTCTGCAATCACGCCGGTGTGCGGCAGATCTCGATGGATGGTTTGGAAGGCGCCTGGGCCACGGGCATGGGCCAGTACGGCCGCGCGCTCTTCATACAATCCTGGTACACCAGCTTGAAGCCGGAATTGCGCGACATCATCAACGACGCGAGCAACCCCGGGCACTTCAACTGGCATTCCTACACGCGCATGAATTGGGGCGAGCCGTGGTACGCGGGATTTCGCGAGAGCCAGACCCTTTACCGCTTCAAGAACCAGTTGCACTACGACCGCAACCTGACGCCACGTATGCTCGGCTGGTTCGCGCTCCGGCCGGACACCAGCCTGGAGGACGCGGAGTGGCTGCTCGCACGGGCAGCCGGATTCGACGCGGGATTCGCCCTGGCCGCCAGCCTGGCGAGCACGGCCCAGTTGGCGGCGGACCCAGATTCAGCGGAGGTTGCCCGGCAGTTCGGCGCGGTCCCAGCCATTCTCGAAACGATCAAACAATGGGAAACGGCCCGTCACTCTGGTGCTTTCTCGCCCGAAGTGAAGGCCTGGCTGTGCGATAACACGCGGGAGTTTCACCTTAAAGCCGCCGGCGACCGCCAATGGAACTTGTTCGAGGTACAGATCGCGCGGTTCACTTCAGTCACCAATCAGGCTGAGACCTCAGTCACCTTTACCAACCGCCAGGCCGCCCAGCCGCTTCAATGGATTCTGCGATCCACGGGCAAGGAGCGCATGACCCGCGTGAGCCTGGCCATCAACGGCCAGCCCGTGGTCAGCCTGAGCGAACAGGGGCTGCTCCCGGGTGGCAGTCTGACCTATCGTGGCGGGACCGATGCCGTGGTCTGTGATGCGGCTTGGAAGGAACTCGGCCGTGTACCCGTCAACGCCACCGCCGCCCGCATCAACACCGGGAAAGTATCCCTGACCTTCGGCGGGATTCCGCAGGCCGTCGCCCAACTCAAACTGGAAACTCACACGCTCGATGCCGGAAAACACCTTCGCGCAAGGGCTAAATAGGGAAGGCAGCACGGGCGACCATGCCGGCAACTCTCTCCTTCCATGACGAACTTCGATCATGAAACGCCATAGCCCGGCAGGATGAAAAGGAACGACGGCGGTTTAGCTGCCGTCGGTCCACTTGTCCAAGGGTAGCCAGATCGAAACCAAACCGATGAAGTCGCAACTGAAAGTCGCCGCTGTGCAGATGAAGTTCCGACTGACGCCGGCGGAGAACGCCTCCTTCATCGCGGACCACATCCGCGACTTCGCGCGGTCTGGCGGAGATGCCATCCTGTTCCCGGAAACCACCATCACCGGCTACAATATTGACTTCCGCCATCTCGATCACAGGGAGGTCGAGTCAGCAGTGGCGGTGGTGGCCCGCGCGGCGCGCGAGCACGGCTGCAACGTGCTCGTCGGCTCGCCGACCCGCAACCGGGGTCGCTGGTTCAATTCGCTGCTCGTGTTTGACCGCCGAGGCCGTGAGGTGTTCCGGTACCACAAGATCCACCTCACGCCTGGCGATGCGAAGGTCTTCACGCCCGGCAATGCCTTGGCATTCTTCCGACTCGATGGGATACCCTGCACCGCGATCATCTGCCACGAGCGACGCTATCCGGAACTCGTCCGGCTGCCGGTTATGATGGGCGCACAGATTGTGTTCCACCCGAACGCCGGCTTGGACACACTGGCGGTTTCGAAGTCGAAGCGCGGCGGACGCGACGGCATCGTGGCCCGCGCATTCGAGAACCAAGTGTTTTATGTGTTCGCCAACACGGTCGGACCACAGGGAGGTGATCGCTGGTCGGCGGGCGATTCGAAGATTGTGGCGCCGGACATGCGTGTTCTGGCACTGGCGAACCACCGGGATGAACAACGCATCGAGTCAGCGCTCGAACTCGCCCAGGCCGGTCGCCAGTACGCTCGCGAAGGTCAACGGCAGCCCGCGTTTCTGCGGCGCCACTGGCGAACGATGCTCGCCGCCATTCGCCAGCAAATCCGGCTCCAGCCTCGTGCTCGATGAACCCGCACAAGATCAGGGCCAGCTTCAAGGGCGCATTCCTAAAAACGGAAGTTGAACCACTGATTTTCGCTAAGTGACACTCATGGTGAAGAAGTTACGCTGACTGAGCACCTCACCCAAACGGTGAACTGGCATCCCGATCGTTATTTTTCACATCTTGTTGTATGAGTGATGATTAGCGAAGATGAGTGGTTTCTCAGCTGCTTTTCCCAGGATGATTGCACCGTCACCGCGTCCCAGCGTCCAGTCAACTGACTGATGAAAATTTGGCTCCGGATCGTAGTTCCACGATGGAGCTTGGAGATAAATTGGAGCAAGAAAGAATGTAGGCAAAATGTTGAGAAACGGCGATTGCCCCTCGGCGGGCCGTCGACGGCCCACCGAGGGGCTTTATCCTCCAATGTGCCCCATCGGAAAGTAGGTTCAGACGGAAACTTCAACCCTTTGCAGACAAAGGAGCGTATTCAACCCTGTCCTGAACGTTTTGCCGATGTTACTGCGGGCATCCATTTTCATCTCCATGAATATTCAACACGCGGTCCGTTTTTCCGGTCTCCCCCTGCGGCGCATTACGGGTCCAGTTTCTTCCCGTCGTCCTTGGGCCAACTCCCAAGTTCCGGATGAGGAAGGTTATCATTGTTCCATCTGGCACGCCAAATGTGATTGTCGGGGTTGACCACTTCTCGTCGAAGCTCGCTGCTGGCATGACCATCAGCCCATTGAAGATTGGTTCTGTAAGTATGTCGATTTGAAGGACGTTCTTCGACTGTCTTTGGGTCGAGATTGCCGTCCCACTGTCCATCCGCCTGCGAGTCCCCGAGCATGATCATGTCGGAAGGCGCTTTGACCTCGCTCTCCTTGACCTCCGGTACTGAGCCAATATCCCCACCCATGCCCAGTTGCGGGAGCACAAACGGCGGCTTCAGTCCCCAATCGTTGTAGCCGTAGGAAAACTTTGCGGCTCCCTTCGCAAAGGGTGGTGCACCGATGTATTCCAACTGTCCCTTGAGGCTTTTGTTGAAGTTGGTATCCCAGCGGAATTCGGCCTTAGTTCCGGGACACCAAAACGCCGCGCGGTTTGCTCCCATGGAGCTCAAAAGCCGGTTGCACCAAATGTAGGAGAAAAAACCTGGACCCGGACGTGCGTCGATGGATCCGGGATACACATTATAGTCCGCAACGTAGATTGCCGTGGCCAATCCGAGCTGCTTCAGATTGCTGACGCAATTGATTGATTTTGCCTTGC
>CANLCA010000200.1 GCA_947487925.1 Verrucomicrobiales bacterium
CTAAAACGGGTCTCCACGCAAGGTTCTGGTGGGGCCGATTCTCACCGTTTTCCCAGCGTTCTTTCTTGCTCCAATCCATCTCCAAGATCTATCCTGGAAAACATCCGGAACCAAAGTCCTATCAATAACCCTCGAAAAGAAGGCGACGGCCCTGAACGCGCTGTACAACGAGAAACTTTTCGGACGCTTGCACTGGGCTCTTGGGCTTGAATTTGTGAGCGAAGGATCGAAGGACGGTCGCCTGGTAGGAGTGCCTGGCACCCTCGATTTCTCCAAAGAACCGGCCGTTAAGCGCCCGTCCGGTATTTCGAGCCTACTGCACACCCCCTCGACGTTGAAATTCCAGGAATGGCAATCTCGGGTGGAAGGTCAGGGTTGGAGCCAGAAGGACGCGAAGGCTTTGCTGAAGTTCTCGCGCGGAAAGAAGTTTTTTTGGTCCGCATTCAATCAGGCCACGATTGAGAAACAGAAGAAGAGCCCGATCGAATCGGAAACTCCGAAAAAGGTCACCAAGACCCTGTTCAAGACCAAAACAACGACCCACTCGTATTAAGCCCAGCGGATTTCCCATTCCGGCGGCTGGTCTTTTGTGATCCGGGGGCCTTGAACTAAACGGCCATCGGTTCAGGTGGCGGTTGATTTCTCATTTTGAGTGTTCGGATTTTCACCCGTACCCGACAGCAACAGTTGAACCGCGCTTCGTTTGCAATTGGATGCTGGGGAGGCGGATCAAACCGAACCGATTTTATGAGACAAATTGAGGATGAAAATCAGAGAGTGCTTCCGCTGCGTCCGAACCCGGCGCCCGCTCGGTTTCAGCATGCCATCACCGAGATCGCACTCCTTATCCGAGATTCGCCGGACACCTCGGGGGGAGTGCAACTTCGGCGATTCCTCTGGTCGCTCTACAACATGCACCACTTGGTGAACCTTTGGGATCTGGCTTCTCGCGTCGGGGGGGAACTCGCGGAACCCGTTTCGGAAATCATCCGTGCCGCCTTGGCGGGTGAACTCCTCGAATCCGACGTGAAGCAAGGACTCGTTCTGGCGGGCGAGATGGAACGGTGGGATGCCACGGCACCCAGCGGTGACGTGCTCGAATGTGTCGAAGACGCCGAACGATCGCTGATTTCCGCCGTTCGGAGAATTCCCCCGTGCCAGGAGCACACGGAATTGGTCCGGACGCTCGGTGCACTGTCGAGGATGCGGTCCGACGTCCGAGCTGCTCACAAAACCGAATCCAAGTAAGGCCGGATGAAGTGGTGAACCCGGCAGATCTTGGCCATCGCCAGCAGTTCATCCGCGGTGAAACGGCGTTTCTCCCAACCCTCACGCAGGGCTTCCACCGCGATGCCGGTACCGCCCCCTTGTTCCCTGCCATACGGACTGTCGGCACTTGTGTGCAAGTAACGACGTTTTGTGTTCCTCGCAGTTCGTTCGGCGGCGTTCGCCGATGGGGCTAGAGCCGCTGCGGGCCGAAGCGAAGCGCACCATCGGTCGCGGTCCGCAGCGTGCGACTGGGGCCCCGTCGGTGGGCGTCGCCCTCCTTGATTTTACCTTTGCGGGCATTCGTCCCTGGCCGCTCTCCTGCCAGGCGCCGTCCCTCCCCGCCCTGACCGGGTTGCCGTGGATTTGGACTGGTCTTCTTGGACAAACCCATTAGCATCCAATGCTGAAACCGTTGCTTCCCAGCGATTGAGCCTTTGGGGAGGCCAATTGCGGAAAGGTTGTTTATGCCAGAACGCTGGTTATCCGTGGACGAAATCGCAGCGCACATCGGGGTCAATCCGGACACGATCTACAAGTGGATCACCCGGAAGAGCATGCCCGCGCACAAGGTCGGTCGTCTGTGGAAGTTTCTGGCCTCAGAAGTTGACGAGTGGGTAAAAACTGGAGTGGCAGGAAAGGAATCGACCTGTGTTCCGGCACCGAAGGAATCTGTAAAGAGGAGGAGGAACGTTTGAATGATGGACTTTGACTCATCAAACATGAAGCCAACGAGAATCACTCCTGGAATTTCAGAACGGACTTCTTTGAGCATCGTTCTGTCCCAGCATTGGCGATTCCCAACCGAGCTCAAAACCGCTGCATCTACCGGACTTAAGAACCATGAAACTCCTTAAGAACCAAGGGCAAGACCGCGTCATCGATGAACTACGCGCGAGTATGGTTAAAGGCGGCGGTCTCGATGCGGCCTCACCCGCTCTTTCTCTTTTTGCCTTTGGCGAATTGCGCGACATTCTGCGCAGTCTCTCAGGGTCACGCCTTATACTTCCGCTCCCGCAAGCGGTCGCCCAATCGCTTCTTGGCTCCGATGCTGACCGCGGGTCGCGAAACCAACTATCCGCTCACAAAATCGCCCGCGACCTTGCTGAATGGCTGAACAAGGCGGCAGACGTGAAAGTCGCACCGGGCCTGCTGCCCCAAGCCACCTTGGTGGCGAAAAATGCCAATGGCACACCTGTCAAAGTCATCAGCGGGAATTGCCCGCTAACCACCGATGGCCTCGGCATCACTCCCGCCAATCAATTCAGCCTCGTGCAGGCCACTGAGACACCGGAAGAATCGCAGCTTCTCGCCGCGTGGTTCACGCAGATGTGGGATGCGCTGCCAGCCTCGGGCGATGGCAAGGTGGCGCTGCTCGCGCAGCTCAACGAACTGACCGCCAAACGCGAACCGTCTCTAATTTACCTGCTCACGATCTACCACCTCTTCAAGGATCGGGGCGACGAACTCGACGAAGAAAAAATCATCAAGTCGGCTACCGGCATTCGAAACACCGTCGTCTGGAAGAAGCTCTTCAAGTTTCAGCGCGACGGCGTCATAGGCGCCATCGACAAGCTCGAACGCCTCGGCGGCTGCATCATCGCCGACAGCGTGGGCCTCGGGAAGACGTTCGAGGCGCTCGCGATCATCAAATACTACGAGCTGCGCAACGACCGTGTGCTGGTGCTCGTTCCGAAGCGGCTGCGCGACAACTGGACGCTCTACAAAGCCAACGACCGCCGCAACATCCTCGCGACCGACCGCCTCAACTACGACGTTCTCAATCACACCGACCTCTCCCGCGACGGCGGCAAGTCCGGCGACATCGAACTCTCGCACGTCAACTGGGGCAACTACGACCTCGTCGTCATCGACGAGTCGCACAACTTCCGCAACAAAGCGTCGTTGAAGGACCGCGAGACGCGCTACGACCGCCTCATGCGCCGCATCATAAAGGAGGGTGTGAGGACCCGTGTGCTGATGCTCTCCGCCACGCCGGTCAACAACCGCCTGGCCGATTTGAAAAACCAAATCGCCTTCGTCACCGAGGGCGACGACACCGCTCTCTTCGACCATGGCATTTCCAGCATCGAGGCCACCGTCCGCAAGGCCCAGCTTCAGTTCAACCGTTGGCTCGCGTCCGAGGAAACCGACCGCACGCCGCCGCGCCTCATCGAGATGCTCGGCTTCGATTACTTTAAGTTGCTCGACCTGCTCACCATCGCCCGTTCGCGCAAGCACATCGAGAAATACTACGGCACCGCCGAGACCGGCACTTTCCCGGAGCGGCTCAAGCCCATCAACTACAAGCCCGACGTGGACCGCGCCGGGGAGTTCCGTTCCATCCGCGAGATCAACAACGAGATTCGCCGCCTTACCCTCGCCGCCTATGCGCCGCTGCGTTACGTGCTGCCTCACAAGCAGGCCGCGTATGATGCGAAATACAGCACGCAAATTCGCGGCGGCGAGAGCTTCTTCCGCCAGGTGGACCGCGAGGAAAGCCTTATCCACCTTATCCGCGTCAACGTGCTCAAGCGCATGGAAAGCGCCGTGCCATCGTTCGCGCTCACTGTCCGTCGCCAGCTCGCCGATGTGGAGGCCACGCTCAAGAAGATCGAGGCGCACGAGGAGTCCGTGGAGGAAATCGACATCGAGGACGTGGAGATTGACGACCCCGCGTTCGAGAGCCTGCTCGTTGGGCGAAAGGTGAAGGTCCTCGTGCAGGACGTTGACCTCGTCCGATGGAAGCAGGACCTCACCGAAGACCGCAACCGCCTCGCCACGCTCTACTCTGCCGCGCACCAAGTCGGCGCAGCCCGCGACGCCAAGCTCGAAACCCTTCGCGGCGTCATTACTCAGAAAGTCCGCCAGCCGCTCAATCCCGGCAATCGCAAGGTCATCGTCTTCACGGCCTTTGCCGACACCGCCCAGTATTTATACGAAGAACTCGCGGGCTGGGCGAAGTCCGAGCTGGGCCTTCATTCCGCCCTTGTCACCGGGGCCGGGCGCAACCAAACCACACTCCCGAGCCTCCGCAAAGACCTCGCCAGCATTCTCACTGCTTTCTCGCCTCGCTCCAAGGAACGCCCGGAGGACCTTGCCGCCGAGGGCGACCTCGACCTGCTCATCGCCACTGATTGCATCAGCGAGGGCCAAAACCTTCAGGACTGCGATTTCCTCGTTAATTACGACATCCACTGGAATCCTGTCCGCATCATCCAGCGTTTCGGGCGCATTGATCGGATCGGTTCGCCCAATGCCCGCATACAACTCGTCAACTTCTGGCCGAACATCGAGCTGGAGGAATACATCAACCTCGAACAGCGCGTCTCCGGGCGCATGGTGCTCCTCGATATTTCCGCAACCGGCGAGGAGAACATCATCGAGCAGCAGTCCGGAAACCAGATGAACGATCTGGAATACCGCCGCACCCAGCTCCTCAAGCTCCAGGACGCCGTCATCGACCTCGAAGACCTCTCCAGCGGCGTCTCCATCGCCGACCTCACGCTCACCGACTTTCGCATCGACCTCGCCCAGTTCCTCAAGGCGCATCCCGGCAAGCTCGAATCGCTCCCGCTCGGCACTTTTTCCGTCACCAGCACACCGGAGGTCGGCATCCCGCCGGGCATAGTATTCTGTCTGCGGGCCGAAGGTGAAGCCGCCGCCAAATCCTTCGAACCGGGCTACCCGCTCGCGCCGCATTACCTTGTTCACGTTGGCGACGATGGCACCGTGCTCCTGCCCTTTACCCAGGCCAAGACCGTGCTCGACCGCCTCAAGCGCATCTCCGTCGGGCGCGACCTGCCAGACGCGGAAGCCTACGCCCGGTTCGACAAGGCCACCAAGCAGGGCGAGGACATGGCACAAGCCCGCAAGCTCCTCTCCGCCGCCGTCGCCTCGATCATTGGCAAAAAGGAAGAGCGTGCCGTGGCCAGTCTCTTCACTCCCGGCGGCACCACTGCCATGAAAGGCGAGTTCGCTGGCATCAACGACTTCGAGGTCGTCTCCTTCTTGTTGGTGATTCCTAACCAAATCGGGTAAACCAACATGAAAAAGAACAGCGTTGGCCAACTCGTTTTCTCCCCATCTGATCTTGTCCGGTATTTGGCCTCGCCTTTTGCGTCCTGGATGGAGCGATACCGCTTCGAAAACCCAAACGCGGTGACCCCAGACGAGGAATCCGAGGATGAAAAGCTCATCGCTCAGACTGGCAACGAACATGAACGCGTTGTGCTCGGTGAACTGAAGTTGACGACTCCTCAGCTGGTGGAGATTCCAAAGGACAATTTCTCCGAAGCGTTGGCCCGAACTCGTGCTGCCGTCGAGGCCAAGTCCCCCATTATCTACCAAGGCGCTTTGCAGCATGGCAGGTTCGCGGGCTACTCGGATTTCCTCACGCTGGACGAAACGGGGCTGTATCAGGTTTGGGATACGAAACTCGCTCGATCCCCCAAGCCCTATTACGCTGTTCAGCTTTGCTGCTACTCCGAAATGCTCGCCCCTCTGCTTGGTGGAAGGATGCCTGCGAAATTCGGCATCATTCTCGGCGACAAGGAGCGGGTTACGTTTCGGGTTGAAGACTTCTTCCACTACTACCTGCGCGTTAAGACCAGCTTCCTCGCGATGAATGATGGATTCACGGGCAATCTGGCGGATTGTCCTGAACCACTGCCTCGCGCTGAGCATCGTCGCTGGACCTCGCACGCGGAGGCGTTCTTCACCAGAACCGACCATCTGGTGCAGGTGGCGGGAATTAGCGTCGGTCAGATCAAGAAGCTAAAAAGCGCTGGTATAACAACTGTCGTGGAACTTGCAAAC
>CANLCA010000201.1 GCA_947487925.1 Verrucomicrobiales bacterium
AGTCTGGAATGACGCTTTCATGCGGGAGATAGGGCAGGGGGAGTGCGACGCGTGGAAGCCTTTCGGTCCCAGTGAGGGAGGTGGATTGAATTCGAGGCGCATCAGAGCCCTGATTTTGCCAATTCGTTCTCTAGGGCGATTTGGAATTCCTGCAAATCCGCCGGAGAGGGACGATAGCCCGGTTGTTTTGCTGCCAAACCGAGGCGGCCCATCTGGTCGAGTTGCCAGGTGGCGGACATGCCATCGCTGAATTGGACATTGCCGCTGACCATGGCGCCTGGGCGTGCTAGGGCATCAACAGAAATGCTTAGTTTTCCAGGACCAGGCATGGATTGCCCCGGGGCAGGGGTGGGAGCGTTGGGAGCACCGGAGGTGGATCCCCCCACAGGTTGAGCGGGTGCGGTCTTCAAAATTGGGGTAGGAGCTGGGGGCGGATCTTTAGGCATCACCTGCAATTCATTCACTAGCAGGCGCAGTTCCATGTAGGTGATCGTGATATGGAGCTCCGTGTCCATTCGCTTTTGAATTTCGGCAAGCTTCATGCCTTCGTTGATCCAACGAGCGATAGTTTCTTTGTGGACTTGATCCAGGTTCATAAGTGTACTGTTCGGTCAAAAATGACTCCCCTCAGTCTGCATCCGAAGCATTTGATTTGCAACTTCTGCGGACGTTTCTAGGGTTGAGCTTTGGGAGTTCCGAGGTTTCCTGCCGACGTCCGAAGAGGATTGATTGCAAACAATTGAGCGACAAACAGCTCGCCTTCGTGCCGACTTCCGGCGATTCTGCCACCCGGTTGATCGATTGGGAACAGCAAATCGCGTGGATGCAGAAACAAACCTGCCTACCTGAGGCGAGCCCGACACTCTTGGTGCGGCACAAAACGGAGCGGCAACATGGCAAAGATCCTTTTGGTCGAGGATAACGAGATGAACCGGGACATGCTTTCCCGGCGCCTGGAGCGTCGGGGTTACACGGTTGTGATGGCAACCGACGGTGAGTCGGGGGTGCGGATGGCGGAATCGGAGGTCCCCGACCTGATCTTGATGGACATGAGCCTTCCGGTTCTGGACGGATGGGAGGCGACCCGGCGGATCCGGGCAGACTCGGCGCTGAAACGGATTCCGATTATCGCGTTGACGGCCCATGCGATGGCACAGGATGAGCAACAGGCGCGCGATGCGGGGTGCGATGATTTTGACACGAAACCGGTAGATTTTGCGCGGTTGCTCGGGAAGATAGAAACCTGTCTCAAACCCGCAGGCACATCATGAGCACGGGTTCCCCGCCGGCGAGCCCCGGCCCTCTTTTACCTCCGGCACTGCCGCGGTTGCCGCTGAATCCCGACAAGGCTCGCCTATCCTATCTGGCGAAAGTTCGCCACGATCTTCGCACTCCGGTGAACCACATCATCGGCTATTGCGAAATGCTGCAAGAGGAGTCTGACGACCCGAGTTGGGTGAACTTTTTGGGGGATCTTGAAAAGATCCTGGAGGGTGGCAAGCAGTTGCTGGGGCTGGTGACGTATTATTTCGACTCCACAAGAATCAACTTGCAAAAGCTGGATCCGCACTTGATTCAACACGAGTTGCGGACCCCGTTGAACCATATCATCGGGTATTCCGAGTTGCTTCAGGAACAGGCCAAAGAGTTGGGGAAGAAAACCGTCGTCTCCGACTTGGGAAAGATCCGGTCCGCAGCCCATTTGCTCTTAGATTTGGTGGAGGCCCATCTGTTTCATCCCAGGGTCGCGATGGAGATATGGCAGGACAGCGGGTCGATTTGGCCGATTCTTGAACACACTCCGGAGCCGTTGCCATCCCTCAAGCTGGAGGGCGGGGTGATTCTCGTCGTGGATGACCACCCCCTCAACAGGGAGATGCTGGATCGGCGGTTGCGTCGGCAGGGATTTACCGTGATCCAGGCATCGGGTGGGGCGGAGGCCCTTGAACTAGCTCGCGCATCGCACCCCGACCTCGTGCTCCTCGACATGGTCATGCCGGGCATGGATGGTTTTGAGGTCCTCAAGAGGATTAAGGGAGATCGCACACTGAGATCGCTTTCGGTCATCATGCTTTCCGCGTCGGATGAGGCGGCCACGGCCGTTCATTGCATCAAGATGGGCGCAGACGATTTTCTTCCTAAACCCTGCAACACAACTCTACTGATGGCGCGGATGGAGTCGGCTCTGGCGAAGAGGCGACTGCGGGAGATGAGCAAACTGGAGCCCGGATTTTATTGTGACAAGGGCACCCTGCAAAGTGATTCCCCATCGTATGTGGAACGGCAGGCAGATCGTGATTTGTTCGATGGCCTTCGAGGGGGTGAATTGTGTTATGTCCTGACATCGCGACAGATGGGAAAGTCGTCGTTGATGGTTCGTACGGCAGGCAGGTTGCGTGAATTTGGCAGCAACGTGGTGGTGATTGATCTGACGGCTCTGGGTTTTAACGTCACGCTCGATCAGTGGTATGATGGGATGCTGACACGGTTCGGACGACAGCTTCGGCTTGAGGATGAGCTCGAAGAATGCTGGCTGCGCTCTGCCCGTCTGAGTCCAGTGCAGCGGTTTTTCTCAGCATTGCGAGAGGTAGCCATGGGGCAGCACAACCGTCCGTTGGTGGTTTTTGTGGACGAGTTGGACATCGTTCGAAGCCTTCCATTTTCGACGGATGAATTCTTCGCCGCCATTCGCGAATGTTACAATCGCCGCGCCGTGGATGGTGAATTCGACCGTCTATCGTTTTGTTTGCTGGGTGTCGCGACTCCCGGGGATCTTGTCCGCGACGCGCACATCACTCCGTTCAATATCGGAAGGCGCATCGAGCTAGCAGACTTCACCCGGGACGAGGCGGCTCCCTTGGAACATGGGTTGGGCCGCGACGAGAGGTTGTCCAGGGAGATGTTCGATAGGGTTTTTTATTGGACCAACGGCCACCCGTATTTGACCCAACGATTTTGCCGGGCTATCGCACTCGACTCCTCCATCGCCGACACCGGCGGCATCGATTTGCTTGCAGAAAGACTGTTTTTGTCAGCCAAAGCCCGTGAGGAGGCTGACAACCTAGTGTTTGTCCGAAAATGGATGGAGTCGGGAGAGTCGCATCAGAAGGATCTTCTCGACCTCTATGGGCAGGCGCTCAACGGGCCTCGCAAGTTGCGAGATGAGGATCCAGCGGCGCTGCTCAATGTTCTGAGACTCGCGGGAATCGTTCGGTTCAGCGAATCCTCCATCGAGGTCCGAAATCGAATTTACTCTCAAGTTTTTGATGCTCATTGGGTTCAGGCGAATCGATGAGCTCTTGTTCAGTCAGCACAGCAACCGAATGGGGACCGAAGGAAGACCTCATTGTTCCCGATTGGGAACCTCGGTGACTCGCACTTGCAAATCTACTCAAATAGGTTGTTGGAGCGACCCGGCGGTTGGAGAACTCATTTCCCGCACCAGGGCAATTGCCCAGGGCAAAAACTCGCAACGTCCTGGAGATAAAGTCGTTCCAAGTCCCTCCTCGGTTCCGTCACGGAACTGTCTCATGCCTCATCACTCCTTGCTCATCCAGGCCTTTGTCAATTTTTACCCCACTCAACTGACGCTAAAGGATTTCAGCTGAGTTTTCATTCGGGAGCATTGTCCGGGTTTCATGAACCTGAAAAAAAGCAGCTGAGACACCACTAATCTTCGCTAATCATCACAATACAACAAGATGTGAAAAATAACGATCGGGACGCCGGTCCATTGTCTGGGTGAGGTGCTCAGTCAGCGTAACTTCTTCACCATGAGTGTCTATTAGCAAAATTAGTGGTTCAACTTCCGTTTTTAAGAAGAAGATTCCAGATCACGCGGGAATGCCCCAACAGAACGGATCTTTTTCGCTGAGAAGCAGGGTCGTTTCCGCTTGGACGTGAGCGGAACCTGTCAGGGTTGGGAGGATGCGATCGCCTTGCTTGCGATAGGAGGCGGTGAATGTGGAACCGATAAGGCTTTCTTGAACCCAGGGGTCGTTCTCCCCAAGTTTGCCGTCGGCGGCAAGGCAGGCTAGCTTGGCACTCGTGCCGGTACCGCAAGGGGAACGATCATATGCTTTGCCAGGGCAGAGCACAAAATTTTTGGAGTGAGCTCCGGGTCTTGTCGGTGGGCCAAACAACTCGACGTGATCGATCTCGCCCCCGTCCGCTCCGCAGACGCCCTGGGCCTTGAGCGCGACGCGAACACGCCAGGCGTAGTCCGTGAGGGTATCCACGTTCTTGATGGATAGCTCCAAACCGTGTTGTTCGACGAGGAAAAACCAGTTGCCACCCCATGCGATGTCCCCTTGGACTACGTCGATCCCTGGAACCTGAATCTTGAGCCCTTTGGCGTGGCGATAGCTTGGGACGTTGGTCACCGAGACTTCGCCGCTTTCATGGAGTGTGGTAAGGATAATGCCAACAGGCGTCTCGATCCGATGCTGGCCCGGCGTGATCCGCCCGAGGTGGGCCAGCGTTGCAACCACCCCCATCGCCCCGTGCCCGCACATCCAGAGGAATCCGACGTTGTTGAAAAAAACGACGCCTGTTACGCACGATTTGTCCGCAGGTTCCACCAACATCGCACCGACGAGCACATCTGAACCTCGGGGTTCGTTCACTGTCGCGGAGCGAAACCGGTCGTGGTGTCGGCGAAAGCGCTCAAGCTTTTGAGCGGCGTCCCCATGGCCAAGGTCCGGGCCGCCTGAAATGATGACACGGGTGGGCTCACCGCCTGTGTGCGAGTCGATAATCTGGATGCGCGAGGTCATGGGATACGCGGATTTGAGATTTCAGATGCCTGGGGTTTGAGGTAGAGTTCACCGCCTTCCAGATGGCGCAAGATCATGCCCACGGTCCGCTCGATCCCACCCAAGTTTTCTTTGACCACCTTGGCGGCGCTCCGGCCCATGGTTTCCCGTTTTTCGGGATCGTTCAGGAGTTCCGATACCGTGGTGGCGAGCTCATCCGCGGTTTGGATCTGGATGGCAGCTTTTTCTCTGAGGAAAGCTTCGGTGATGGCGGCGAAGTTTTGCATGTGAGGCCCCAAGACCATGGCCTTGCCGAGGGCAGCCGGTTCAATGGGGCTCTGACCGCCACGAGCAGTCAGGCTTTTGCCCACGAACACGACGGTGGCGTGCTCGTAAAAGAATTTGAGTTCGCCGGTTGTGTTGACGAGCAAACATTCGATTTCCCAGGGCTGCATGCGGGTACGCGTGCCGATTTCGCTTCGGTAAACAAACTTGACCCCCGCGGCCGTCAGCTGGCGTCCGACCTCCTTGCCTCGTTCGAAATGGCGCGGGACGAGGATAAGGAAGAGTTTTGGAAACCGGGGTTTGAGACGCTTTAAGAGCTCCGCTAGGATGGCTTCCTCGCCATCGTGGGTGCTTCCGCAAACGAAGAGTTGGGAGTCTGCTGGGACTCCAATTTGAGAAAGCATGGCGGGCACATCCAGCACTCGGCGGGCGTCGATTTTAGCGGCGTCGAATTTCAAGCTCCCGATGACTTGCACCGCTTCCTGTTTGCAGCCAATTTCGATCAACCGCTGGGAGTCAGCTTCTGTCTGAGCGCCCACTCCGGTAAAGGCATCGAAAAGCGGTCGGAAGAGGAATCCAAAGCGCTTATACCCCCTGTAAGAACGGTTGGAGAGTCGCGCGTTGACCAGGAAAAGAGGGATGCCTCTTTCTTTCAGTCTCCAGATGAAGTTGGGCCAAATCTCGGCTTCGACGAGCACGACGGCCTCGGGATGGATGGCCGCCACGGCACGATAGACGAAGCGCTTGCGGTCGACGGGATAGTAAATCTTCTCAATATGAGAGGGCAGTCTTTTCCTGAGTTCCTCCATTCCCGTGGAAGTGGTCGTGGACACGACGATCTTCAGATTAGGGACACGGGGCTCTAGGGATTTAATGAGTTGGGTGCAGAGATTGACCTCCCCAACGCTGACGGCGTGGAACCATATTGCGTGCCTGTTGGTGAGGGCATGTTTCGTGCGGGTGGAATATTTTCCGAACCTCTCACCGAACCCCTCGCGCCAGTTTCCGCGGCGCCACATCTTCAAGAAATAG
>CANLCA010000202.1 GCA_947487925.1 Verrucomicrobiales bacterium
CGTCGAGGCAGGCGTTTTGAAACTGGCCGAGTTGCTCGGTCAAACCGGGTTGTGCCGAACGCGCCGCCGCCGTATAAAGGGCGAACACATGATCCTGGATCCGAACGCAAGCCTGGAGCCATTCACCTTCGCCCCGGCGGAGCTTTTCGATTTCTAGTCGAAGATGGTGTTTCTCGCCTGCGTCAGCCTTCTCCATGAACGCGGAGAAGGACCTGATTTCCTCAGTCATTCGCTCCGCCACCGCCTTGGCTGCGTCGGATGTTTTGGTGGCCTGTTCGTGCACAGTTTGCCATTGGCTTGTCGCAAGCTGAATCTGCCGGGCCACCGCCTCCATCCCCTGTATCTCAGCGACTGCCGTGGTCAAGGCGCTCGAATCCGCAAGTTGAACATCCGCTTTGAACTGGTTCACAAATGGAATAAAACTGCACCAGGCCCCTCCGGCAACTGCCACCAAAAGCCCCGCAATCTGCCAGATTCCAATCGGGCGCTCGCTCGCGTCAACAATGTATGCCGCCAACGCAAGGAACAGCAGATCCGCCAATATAAATGGCACAGGGCTGATCTTGGGACGGCTTGTGTCGGACATAATGCGGGTGAGGGTAGGGCTTCACGACCCTCATGCCAAGCCCAAGTAAAGCGGAAAGCGGAAAGTTGAAAACTGAAATGACCGGTCCCTTCCTGAAATCGGTTGGTACTTCGAAGTGAAGAAATCGAAGCTAATTCGGATTCGCCTTCAGTTCTTGACTAGGCTGTCATTCTTGCTTGGTGCCGCAACCCAGATCGATCGTCCGGTTCAACTCAAGAAAATGCAGCCACACACGTGCCACGGGCCGATGGTAGATCCGCGACATCGCCTCCGAGTAAAGCCGCAGTTGAGGTCGGTAGCGCTCAGCCCTCGCCACTAACGAGTCGGCAGGGATGCGATCGGTCTTGAAATCCAGGATCCAGATCTCATGTGGGAGGAGCACAGCCAGATCAACCGCTCCCTGCAGGGTCGCAAAATCCCCAGGCTCAACCCCCGGGAGTGCCTCCGAAAGATCGCATGCCTCAATTCGATCACGATCCAGTTTCAGGGTGAATGACAGCTCCCTCCGGACGTGCGATTTGTTCTCCACGATGGAGCGGCCGATCTCTCCCTGCCAAAAGCTTTGTATGGCCTGGAGGTTCAAAGCCTCTCCCTCCTCTTGATGAATCCTGCGCTGCCGTACCAACTGATCGACCAGGACGCGCAGCGATTCAGTTTCGACCGCGTTCGCCAAGTCGCATGATTCAAGCACCGCATGTGTGGCGCTGCCAATTCGTGCGGCGGAAACCCGTCCCCCCGCTGGCCCCGGCTGGGGCGGCGCGCTTGCAACCTCGTCGGGGAACAACAGACATTCCGCAGGCCACTCCTCAAGCACGAGCGCGGCTTTCCGCAGTTGGGTGACCGATACTTTGGATCGTGTGACCGTGGATCCCATTAGAGGATAGCGCCACTCCATGGCCTCCCGAACCCCTTTCAAGATCTCTTCAGGGGGGAGGGTCCAAGCATGATGCGTGCTCGATGGGAGCGGGGACGGCCTCGGGGTCGCCAGGTCGGTCGATCCATGGAGGGTCCATTGCACTAGCTCGTTTGCACCCCTCCGAGCACCCGAACCAAGCTCCAGGACGCCGTGCGAGCAAAGCCAGAGAATCAACCAGTGCGCCACCGAATTGCCTTCCTGGAGCTCATCGGCCAGCTGGCTTCCCTCGCGCATCCGGTTCGCCAGTTCCTCGGCATTCCGGGGCAGTTCTCCCACAAGTTCCAACCGATCGCGCGCACGGGTTAACGCGACATAAAGCAGCCGAAGCTCCTCTCCCAACAGCTCCAGGCCTTCCTTCCGTTCTGCTGCCCACCGCCCAATAGTATCGTAGCTCGCCAGCCCGTCTGGAGACGGCAGCTTGGCCGTCAACCCGTGTGCCTCCGTGATCAGCAGCATGGCTCTGATGGATCGTTTGTTGAATTGTTTGCCCAGGCCCGCAAGCACGACCACCGGGGCTTCAAGCCCTTTGCTCCGATGAATGCTCATCAAACGGGCCGCGCCCCCCACCCGTGACGGGGCCGATTCCACTTCCAGCTCGTGCTCCTCCTGCAGGTCTACAAAGCGGAGGAAATGATAAAGCCCCTGGTGTTGACCCTCGGAAAATCGACGCACTTCCACGCGAAACTTTCGCAGGTTCGCGAGCTGATCCTGACCTCGCGGTTCCCCGGCAAGCCAGGCTTCGTATCCCGTCTCCCGCAGAATGCGGTCCACACAGCAGTGGAGGGAGGTCTGTCTCAGCAAGGCCCGCCATCGACGGTAGCGGACTAGGAACTCACAGGCTTTTTGCCGACCTCCCGTCTTGGGGACTGCTTCGTCTTCGCACCACTTTTCAAGAGCCTCCCACAAAGTTCCCTTTTCCTTCGACAACCTCGCCTCAGCCAAGTCCTCCAGAGCCAGGCCAGCCATGGGTGAACGCAGCACAGCGGCCAGCGGGATGTCCTGAAATGGATTATCCAGCAGGCGCAACATCTGAATGATGTCCTGGATTTCTCTGCTCCTGAGAAAGCTCTCCCCTGAAACCTCCACGGGAATGCCCGCAAGCCCCAGCTCTTGTGAGAAGACACTGGCCCTGCCCGCGCACGACCGCATCAAGATCAGCACATCCGACCACTCCATGGGGCGGAAAACCGACAGTCGTTCATCCCAAACTGGCGTGTTATTCTCTTTGAGCGTCCTTAACCTGGATGCCACCAGTCGGGCTTCCAATTCGACGGACATGAGTTCTTCGGAGGCGTCACCGCTCTGGCTCGTCCCGGTCTCGCGATCGCTGGAACTCCCGAGGCTCTCCGTGAGGCTGTTCGAGAACCAATGTATAGAGACCACGGGGTCGGAAATCTGGCCCGTCGTCGGGCTTGTTCGCGCCAGGAAAGCGCGTGCCTGGGGCGCTCCAAACACAAGCCGCGAGTTTTCTCCATAGTTCACACCGCCAACGCTCGCCTGCATGAGATCTGTGAATACGCTGTTCACAAAGTCGATGATCCCCTCGTGCGATCGAAAATTTTCCGTCAGCGGCAGCACTCGCCCGAGCGTGGGATCCCCGCCCCATTCCTTCAGATAGCGCTGGAAGATCGCCGGGTTGGCTCGACGGAATCTGTAGATGCTCTGTTTCACATCCCCAACTAGGAAGCGGTTCGCTCCGATCCCCTCGCGGCTGATCATCCTGATAAGGGTGTCTTGAGCCTCATTGAGGTCCTGACACTCATCGACAAACACAAAATCCACAGACTTTCTAAGAGCCTTTGCAGAGGACGTTGGGCTGCCATCCTCCGACCGAAGCAGCTTCAAGGCAAATTGCTCCTGGTCCGCGAAATCTAGTCCTCCCGCCTCGTGTTTGGCTTTCTCGAAGCGCCGGCCAAATTCTTCCGTGAGCCCGAGAAGAATCCTCAGACTCCCTCTCAGTTGGTCCCAGTCCTGCTGGATGGGGTCAGGCTCGCCCGGCGCAGCAACGAGTCCTCGCAGAAACTCTGCCTGCTGACACAAACGCATCAGTCGCCGCGGAATCTTGAGGCCTTTCCAGCCTTCGGCCGCATCGGCGATGGCCCTCACCACCCCATCGAGACTCTTCTGAGTGGATCCCGCGAACTCAGCGAGCACCGACAACAACAGCCGCACGTCGGGCGGATGCTCCTGCCCGTTCTCCAATAATGAAACCCCATCCTCGGCCCACGTCCTCAGAAGGCCCCACCACGACTCCGGTGAGTCTTGCTCCGCCGATGCCTGCGCGTGCGCAAACCACTTGGCCGGCGATTCCAACGAACGCACATGCCGGTGGATCGTTAGAATCCATTCACGAACGTTCAGCACGGAGCCACGACCAAATCCCTTGACCAAGGTCTTGAACGAGGATCCCGGAGCGGTCAACTCATCGACAAAAAGCGCGTCAAGCACTGCTGCGGACATGGGAAGGGTCTGGTTCTCGTCCAGCACCCGGAGCCCTGGATCCAGCCCAAGTTCCACGGCATGTTCCCGGATCAACCTCAGGCAAAAACCATGGATCGTTCCTATTTGGGCGTAGGGGAGCAGGAAGAGCTGTTCCCGAATAGCGGCGCTTCCTGGCGCCCCCGCCAGTGCTTCCTCCAGACACTCCCCGATGCGTCGCCGCATTTCTGTCGCCGCAGCCTCGGTGAAGGTGACCATGACGATGCGTTCGATTGAGAACCCTTTGTGAACAATGAGATTCAGGACGCGGTTGACGAGGGTGGTGGTTTTTCCCGTGCCCGCGCTCGCCACCAACAACACATTGCCCATGGCCTCTACGGCCTCTGTTTGCTCATTGGTCAATGCGCTCATTCTGATTCGTCTTCAAACCCAGCCCAATGCGCCTCCAGCTAGGAGCAGGCAAGCGAAGGGCGGTTCAGGGTGAGTCTCATGGTAACATTCTCAACCTCAGGAGTTCTGAGTCTGGCTCTTGGACCGCTTGATTCGTTCTCCCGCCGGTTTGGTGGACTTGGCAGGCTGGTGGGGCTTTTCCAACGCGCGATAGGGTTGCAGCATCCTGTCGAAGCGGCAGACGCTGTTGTAATCACAATCGTCGCAAGCTGTTTCCGATGCGCCATCACGATACGGCGCCACCTCTGCCTCCCCCGCCAGGATTCGGCTCGAAAAACTCTCAATCGTCCGCAGAACATGGTCAAGCTGCTTGCCGAACTCCTCGTGGGAAAGCTTGTTCTTGCTGCTGTGATGAAACGCAAACTGATCATTGCTCCGAATGTTCCCCGTCGAGTCCAGAAAGCCCGCATATTCCTCGTCGAACATGCCACGGTGCATGTAGGCCCTGCGCTGTTCCTGCGCTGATTGATTGAAAAGTTCGCTTCGGGATTTCTTGTCTGGCGCCGTTCCCTGGATCGGAATGTAAAATGCACCGATTGGTTTGAGGCGCGCGCCGGGCGAACCCAGCAGCGCGGCATCTGTCTTGGCCAGCAACGCCAGGTAAGTGAGCAACTGCAACTGAAGGCCGTTGTGGAGATGCTTCAGCGTGATCCGTTGGGCGCGGGATTTATAGTCAAACACCGCCACAAGAATCTCCGTTCCGTCGCCTCCATCAGAATCCTTCCGGAGCCAGTCGACCCGGTCGATCCTCCCTCGCAACCTCACCCGGCCCCCTGAGTTCAACGAAAGCTCCAGGGCGGGCAGCCCTTCAGGCCCTTCTCCAAAGGCCAACTCGGCTCGCCCAGGGTCGAGCGGGTATTGTTGATTCATCCACCCCACCATCGCCCGAACCAGTCGCGCCACACGTCCCACCAGGATCTCCGCCTCAAAGGCCTTGTCCGGAGTCCCTGCGTAAAGCCCTTCCATGAAGGTGGTCGAAAGTTCGTTCCCCAAACGCGATACAAGATCCTCAGCCTCCTCCGCTGACAGCTCGCGCCACCGTTTCCCTTGCGCTTTCAGCAACTCGTGAAAGACCCTCAAAATCTCGTGCGCCAGCTCCCCTCGCGTTCGCGGATCCGCCTTGAATTCCTCGCGTTCCTCGATCCTCAATGTCCTCCTCGCGAAGTAGCGAAACGGACAGGCGGCAAAGTCCTCAAGCGCGCTGACTGAAGTTATCAGACCTTCGGGATGCCGCCTGGATAGGAGCGAGGGATCCAGCGTTCCCCGAAGCAGTCCCTCTCGTAAACCACGACGCCACCGAACCAGCTCCGCAGCCTCGGGAAGGAGCGAGAGTCTCTCCTCCAGATCACCTTCACCTGTGCGGTGCAAGAACCGCAACGGCGCCAGCTCGGCCAGCTCCGACGCGTGCATCACCCTCGCAAAGTCTTTCACGCCGTCAAACAGGGCGGGGCTCTGGGGGTCTAGAGCCGGCCGGATGTGGGGGAACAGCCTCGCCAGCTCGCGCGCGAAGGGTGATGGGTTGCGTGCTTTACCCGCATCGTCGAGCCGCGACCAGGTGCAGACCACACGCTCGGTCGCCCGGGTCAGCGCGATGTAGGCTAGGAAGTGCTCGCGCGCCGCGCTCTGTCTGCGCGTGAGTCCAAAGAGGATCTTCCTTTCCGCCAGCGCTTCCAC
>CANLCA010000203.1 GCA_947487925.1 Verrucomicrobiales bacterium
ACGGCACTGTTGGTAGGTTCGGGATTTGGTTTTGCGGTGTCGCTGTGGCTGGGCATCGCCCTGATGGCATCGGGAGTGTTTGTGGCCTTCGAGGCCCTGCAAGGCTGGTGTGCCCTGCGCGCGTGCGGCATCAAGACGAAGCTGTGAACTTTAACACCAGTTTCCCATGACCAAACTTCGCAAGGTTTTCGCGATAAATTCCTTCTGAATCATTCACCAGATCCATCAAGGAGTTACCACGTTCTTCCTCAGGCCTTTCTCTTCCAAGCCGATGCGACTTTTTACGATATTCAAGCCCCTTTTAAGGGCTGAATCATGGGCCCTGAAGGAATTCATCCATTACACGGAGTTTTGGCTCCCGCGCCCGCGTGACGAAGTCTTCGCCTTCTTCTCAAATGCGCATAATCTTGAGGTCCTCACCCCGCCGTGGGTAAAGTTTGAAGTCCTCACGCCCAGGCCCTTATCGATGCGCGCCGGCGCTCTCATAGACTATAGGATTCGCATCCATGGCCTGCCCATCCGCTGGCGCACGGAAATCACCGTGTGGGAGCCGCCGCACCGGTTTGTGGATGTGCAACTCAGTGGTCCTTACACCCTATGGCACCACACGCACACTTTCGAAGAACGCGACGGGGGCACGGTCTGTATGGATAGAGTCCGTTATCGCCCGCACGGGGGGGCACTCGTTCACTGGCTGTTCGTGGGGCGCGATGTCGAACGGATATTCAACTATCGGCAACAACGCATGCTCGAATATTTCGGTTCCACAGCGCATCAAGCCTAGATGGCCGAACCTCTAGCCGGACGAAGGCGTGTCCGAAGCAATCCCAAGCATTCCATGAAGCAACTCCTGCCAGCCAGGGGTGTTTCCTATACAGGTCCCGCGAAGTTTCTCCCGCTTAAGGTGCGTCGAGTTCGTTTATCCTTTGGACCTCTGCCGTCCTTGCCAATCGCCACGCTATGGATTCGGCTTGGTAGATGTCCCAGGTGAGTGAATCCAAAGCGACTTCCAGTAATTCCGCTCGACTTCGTAAACGTCGCTCACTTCCCAAGGTTGGACAGATTCGGGAAGGACTCCGTACCGTTTCATTTCCCGCACCCAGTCTGTGCGCGGAATGAAGCCAGGCCGATCAAACCGCGTGGTGTCCCTTTCAAGAAACTGTTTTCCTGCCTCAACCATGCCGAGGATGGCCTGGTAGCCAGGGTCGGAGGTCGAGCCAAAGACGGCAAAGCCCAAGCGGGCCGCGGGCATTAGGTCCGCCCTGAGTGTTGCGCTCCTCTCGAGCGGTTGTGGCCTGGGCACTGCGGTGGCGTTGCCGTCAAGGTTAGGTCGCGATGGGGTGTCCGGAACGGTTCGACACAAGCCCCATCCTCCAGCTTCCTTCGCCAAAGGCGCGAGGAGCATCAACGATTGTTCAGGCCTAGAGAGGTTGAAAACGATGTGGCGACTTGTCAGCAGGCGCGGATCGTCAAGGCTCGGCTGCCAGAAGCTCACACCGCGTTCGTCAGCAAGGCTGTGCGGAAGAAGTCTGCTAGGCTGGTCGTGACAACCGGTACAACGCTCTTGAATCGTTTTGCTGGCAGTTTTGGTCGCAAGCCACTCGGCTCCTGTGTTCACTTGATTGTTCTCGGCGTAGTTGCCGATCATGCCGCATCCGAGGGCGGCATAAGTCCCCGGATAGGCGGCCGCGCTTTCAATCCAAAGACGCAGCCGCTTTTTCTGATTCTCATCAGCCTGAACCCCATGATGGGAACCATCGAGCATTGTGAGAAGCCGCCTTCCCGAGCTGCCGAGGGATCGCGGCTCGTAATTGCTCTTGGGCTGGTTGCGGCCGTCAGCGAATAGCCGGGCGATGGTGAGCATGTAATAGCTGTGACTGTAGAGCGGGCCGCGGTCGCCGGTCAAAAGCAGTCGCCCCGCCCGGGGACCCCCGCGCTCCGTGATCCCGTAGCCGTGACAGTCGGTGCAGAGGGCGTTCAACACGGGCTGGATATCACGCGGAAAGTCAAAGACATCCGGCACGTCGCGGATGGGTTCTATCTTTGCGGCCGGCTTCCGAACCGCGAGAGTCGAGTGAAAATCGGCGCGCGGTGTTTGCGAACGATGTTCGTGACAACCGACGCAGCTGATAATTTCGCCGGGTTGCACCCCCGTGAAGCTCTGCATCCTCTTCACCGCCATGTCCTGTTCGTCCAGCGCGACAAAGAACACACTGCGCATCGCAGGGACTTCGAAGTAAGCCGATCCATCCTTCTCGACCGGCACCGTACCCAAAATGCGCTCCAGCGTGAATGTGCCGCCATAGCTGATAGGTTCCATGCCCCCTGTGAAGTGGATAGGCATCGGCAATGTTTCCAGCACAAGGAGTTTTTTGACATCGCCCGCCTTCACACCGACCATGTTTCGGCCATGGTTCACGTCCGCGAGCAGCATCAGACCGGTGGTCCGCTCGGGTTTCACGCGGGATTGGATGATGGGCTCTCGGGAGCGGGCCGCGAGGGGACGCGGTTCGTGGCATTCGAGTCCGGCAGCAAGATCTTCAGGGGGCAGCTTGACGAGTTCCTCCGTCCTTCCTTGAGCGTCCATCACCACAAGCGTGCGCCCCGCGGCGGCGAGAAAGCAATTTTCGCTAAAAGCCCACGGGTCTCGAAACTGAGCGCTCTTGCTGATGGGTTTCGAAAACTCTTTAGCATCCGGCCCCCCTCTTGGATCCACGACGGTGACGACGCCATCGTGTTCGCGTGAGCCATGCCCGGGGCTGAAGCTAGCCACGATTTTGTCCGTCCCCGGGATGGGTTTGGCGTCAATCATCGTGATACCGGGATGCAAATTCCCAAACCACGTCATCTGCGCTGCGCCATCAGGATTGGCGGCCCAAAGGTGATGGAAATGAACTTGGCTGCGATCCACGTACTCCCACCTCGTGTAGAGAATACGCCCGTCTGGCAGCGGCCACGGCGTATTGTCATGTTCGTTGTTGCTCGAGAGCGGGCGGATGTTCGACCCATCGGCATCGCAGCGATGCAGCACGGCGACTTGCGTCAGCCAACAATTGACCCAGCGGTTGCACCGACTGCTGACGAAGACAATGCCGCCGTCCGGAAGGTAGGCGGGCTCGATGTCATCAAATGAACCTGTGGTGAGTTGTTTCAAACCCCTGAGTAAACCCGATTGGGCGACCTGCTCGGACGCGAACGAGGAATGAACCTCATTACTCCGGAGAATAGGAACGGGAGTGTTCAAGTCCATCTCATAGAGGTGATAGTGCTGCGTTCCGCCAGGACGGTAGCTGAAGAGCACTTTGCTCCCGTCGTAGTTCACCTGAGGATCCCGAACGCCGCCGATCTTGTCCTCGAGCAAGGTCGTCAACTCGCGACTGCGGAGGTCAACCTGGTAGAGTTTTGCGCCTTCCGCGTAAGCTTTGCGGCCAGGATCGTGCGAATAATAGCCAAAATTGGCGTACCAGTGTCCGTCGGTGAGGTTGAGCGGGCGCGCTGCAAAGACCACAGACTTCACGTCGCGCAGTTCATTGGAAAGAAACCCGCTGAGAAGAGCTTTCTTCTCAGTTGAGGGGCGCGTGGCAGCAACGACTGTCGCGCGGGCGCCGGACCGAGCATCCGAAGCGCCACCGAGGGGACTACCGAGAAGACAAAGGACCAGAAACACAAGGTGCTTCGGCGAAATCAGCTGACGGGTTGAAATGTACATAGGCATTCCATTCATTCAAAGCCTGTGGATTCAGACGTCCAGGATGGGCGGAGATTCTTGACCTAAATCAAGGTTGGAGATGAACGACAGGCGTCTGATTGTTCAATGAGCCGACCCGTGCAAAACCCGAGCGAGGTTAGCTTGGTTCTTGAACCCCCGATTCGGCCAAGCGTGGGGCACCTGACAGCCAAGCACCCGTGCCGCATGACGCTCCCGATTCCGTGCAGTCATCCGGCGCCCTGCGGGATGCCGTGTGAGCGAGTCCTTGGTCCCGAACGGCATGCTGTTCTGGAACTTGGCAACTTGGCTCGGCTAGCGGTCATGGTAGTGCCAGCCAGTCGTGGCAGCTTTCGTGGACAGGCTGAGGAATTGTTCTCGCAATTGCTTTGCCTTGTGAGTCGCCAGACCACACCCCTCACAGCCACCACGATGATGGTCTTTTTGCGCGACGGAGCCAATGAAGCAGAGTGCCAGGAGGTGATACAAGCCCTGTTCGGACAGGAGCGGCCAGTGACAACATTTGTGGTGCAGCCTCCGTGCTGTGGCGCGGCGCTCGGCGTGGAGTTGTGGGCGCTGGGCGGGCCGGGCGTGAAAGTTGAGCGACTCGGACCCTACCTGCTCGCAGTCGAGTCCGAAGGCATTCGATGGGTTCATTGTGGAGGCATTCGAGGTCACATAGGAACTGACGGCGCCTACGGGGAATCCTTGTCCGCTTTTACCCAACTTCAGCAACAGCTGGCCCTGGCGGGCGTGAGCTTTGACCAAGTGGTACGCACCTGGCTCTACGTGAATCAGATAACGAGCGGCGAATCTGGCCACCAACGGTACCACGAGCTCAATCGCGCACGCACCGACTTTTATCACGGCATCCGTTTCGGTGCGAAGCAACGAACGGGGATGTCACCGATGAACGTCTACCCGGCGAGCACCGGCATCGGCACACGAGGCAAGCAGATTACCATGAGCTGCATGGCGCTGGATTCCAAGCGCAGGGATGTCTTCTTGATGCCGCTAGAGAATCCACGACAAACCCCAGCTTACAACTATCAATCGGCCTATTCCCCTCAAACCCCAAAATTCTCCCGCGCCATGGCGGTGGTGCAGGGGGATTTTATCTCCACACTTGTTTCCGGCACGGCGAGCATCGTCGATTCCAAATCGTGCTTTCCCGGCGACATCCGCCGACAAACAGAACAGGCGCTCGACAACATCGAACGCCTCATTGCGCCGGAGAACTTTGCGCGACAAGGTCTTCAAGGAGCGGGCGCAACCTTGAAGGACATCGCAAAACTGCGTGTTTATGTGAAGCACCAAGGCGACTACGAAGCATGCCGGGAAATTTGCGAAAGGCGTCTCCCGCGCGCGCCAGCCATTTATTTGCTCGCGGATATCTGCCGGCCGGATCTTTTGATGGAGGTTGAGGCTGTTGCCTTCTCCCCATTCAACTCCAGGGAGACTCTCAAGTCGCCTGAGGAATGCCTACTCCGCTGAGACGCACGCGCAAGGCAAAACACGAACCCAAAACTATGAACACCACACAAGTCACTTCGCGCCGAGAGTTCCTGAAAACTTCAAGCACCGCCGTCGCGGGGGCCACGTTCGCAGCCGCGTTGACTGCCCCGCGTCCGGGTTATTGCGCCGAGGCTAATACCATCAAGATCGCCCTCGTTGGCTGTGGAGGGCGCGGGTCAGGAGCCGCACTAAACGCACTTTCAACACGAGGGCCTACAACTTTATGGGCCATGGCGGACGTATTTCCCCAGCGTCTCGAAAACAGCTTGAATTCCCTGAGCGCGAGGTTTCAAGCGCAGGTTTGTGTTCCGAAGGATCGCCAGTTTCTTGGCTTTGACGCCTTCAAGCGTGCCATTGAATCCGTGGGCCCCGGCGGCGTGGTCATCCTCGCGACTCCTCCCGCGTTTAGACCTGCGCACTTCGAATATGCTGTCGAGAAGGGCGTGCATGTGTTCATGGAAAAATCCTTCGCCGTAGATGCTCCCGGCATCCGAAGAGTGTTGCGCGCAGGAGAGTCGGCGACCAAGAACAACCTGAAAGTGGCCACCGGGCTCATGAGCCGTCACCACAAGCCACTTGAGGAAGCGATCCAGCGTATCCACGACGGCGCGATTGGCCAGGTGATCACCTGCTGGGCCTATCGGATGCACGGACCTCTTGGATTGAGCCCTCGCAAGCCGGGGGCCAGTGAACTGTCGCACCAGATTGCCAACTACAGCAACTTCACTTGGTTGAATGGCAGTTTTATTGTTGATTGGCTCATTCACAACATCGATGTCTGTTGCTGGGCGAAGAATGACTGGCCCGAGTCAGCTCAGGGCATGGGAGGCCGGCAAACGC
>CANLCA010000204.1 GCA_947487925.1 Verrucomicrobiales bacterium
CGGGCGGCGGCCCTCGCCGCCGAGCTCGGGGGGCGCGCGATTCATTTTGACGATTGGGCCAATGAATTTGCCGGGATCGATATCATCATCAGCAGCACGTCTGCGCCCCATTACGTCATTGATTCCATGAAGATCGAACCTCTGATGAGATCCAGGCAGGGGCGTTCGCTGCTGTTGATTGACATCGCGGTACCACGGGATATCGATCCCTCGGTATCGGGGTTGGACGGCGTGTATCTCTATAACATCGACGATTTGCAGTTGATCGCGGAGGACTCCCAACGACAGCGGCGCGAGGAGGTGTCGCGTTGTGAGGAAATCATCCGGCATCGCGCCAGGGAGTTGATTGGCGCGCGAGGATTCTCGAAAACGGACCCGGGCCTCGCCGGGGAAGGGTCTTGGTTGGGTGTGGGAGGCGACGGGCGCGCCTCCCCGAAAGGGGGCGGCCGTTGAGATGAAGACCCTCCGTATCGCGACGCGCGGCAGCGCGCTGGCCTTGGCGCAGGCGAGGACAGTCGCCGCTCTCTGCCGGGAATTGTTCCCCGAGTTGAAGTCCGCGCTGCGCGTGTTCAAGACCACGGGAGACAAGCTTCAGACAGCCGATCCGACCCAAGCCGGAGGCACACTGCCGAAAGGCCTTTTCACGAAAGAACTGGAGGTCGCGCTGCTCAGCGGAGACGCCGATATCGCGGTTCATAGTTTGAAGGATTTGCCGACCGATCTGCCGGATCGATTGATACTGGGGGCTGTGCTGAAGCGGGCCGATGCGCGTGACGTGCTGGTGATGAGGGAGGAGAGCATCCAGGGGAACCCTGCGGTGAGGCCGGCCTGTGTGGCAGATCGCCTTCGGCAGGGCGCCACGGTGGCGACGAGCAGCCCTCGGCGCCAGGCCCAGATGCTCTCCCGAAGGGCGGACCTCAAGCTTGTTGAAATTCGCGGCAACGTGGGCACGAGGCTTCGGAAACTCGCGGATCTCACCCATCTTGACGGCACCCTGTTGGCTGCCGCCGGACTCCAACGTCTCGGGTTTGTGATCGGCAGCGATGCGAGGCTCTCAGGCGAGGACGTCCCCGGCGGACTGAAGGCATTTGAGCTCGAGTTCGAGGAGATGCTGCCTTGCGTCGGCCAGGCGGCCATTGGAATCGAGATCCGAGCTGGCGATGCCTTCGCCTCCGAGATTTGCGCTCGGTTGGATGATTCGGACACGCACCAGTGTGTGGCTGCGGAACGAGCGTTTTTGAAAGGGATGGGGGGCGGATGCCAAAGTCCGGTCGCCGCGATTGGGACATTCCAGTGCGGGCACCTTGAACTCCGAGGTGTTTCGTACCATGGAGGGAGTTTTCGACAGGGTTTGGTCCGGGTCGGAACCAACGGAGCCGCGGAGGCCGGGACGCTTCTCGCGCGGGAGTTGTCATCGGGGTTCGGGGGATGATCGTTTTATGCGAATTTCAAGGTTCCTAATAGGAGTGGCTCTGCTGGGGGTTTGCGGGCTGTTGGGTGGAGACTTTGCCGCGGCACCGCAGCGCTTCAAACAGGAGGTCGCAGTTCGATTCGGAGTTGGAGAAGGGTTGCCCGCAGGGAGGGTCCAGTTGTTGGATTTGAGCGCGGAGGGCATTCCCCGGGCTTTTGTCGAGGGCAGTTGGTGGGAGTTGAAAGAAGGAAGATGGAACGGGGTGGAGGCATGGAAACCGAGTGGGGCGTCCGAGTTCGTGGTGCCCGGTGATGCGGGCAGGGGGCTCAGAATTCAGGTGCCTTGGTCGAAGGTCAAACAGATCGTTCGGAGTGGCGACCGGCTCTGGGTGGCGACCGAGGAGGATCTTTATGGGGTGTCAGATGGGAAAGCTGAAACCATGGGGTGGCCGAACCATTTCCGAGTGAACCAGGTGGTGGTGGATGCCTCAGGGGAGCGCGTGTGGGTGGCCTCAAGCGCAGGACTCTACAGGCGGGCGGGAAAGGCGTGGCAAAAGGAGAGTGTGAAAGATGGTTTGGGTCGGGCCTGGGCGTTCTCGGACGTTGCCGGGGTGGCCATCGATTCGAAGGGGCAGCTGTGGTTTGCCACAAAGGCGGGCGTGGGTGTCAAACGGGTTGAGGGCTGGAGTTTTTACGAAGCCAAGGATGGCCTGCCTTACAACGATTTCACGGGGGTATCGGCGGGTGGTGATGGTGAGGTTTGGTTTGCGACGCATCTGGGCGTGGTGCGCTGGCAGGGTGAAGAGTGGCATTATCGACAGGGCCCCCGCTGGCTGCCGCACGATGACGTGAGCCAAGTCGCGGTGGGCGTCGATGGAAGGGCGTGGTTTGCGACGACGGGGGGCGTGGGTCTGATTGAACGTCGGCCCATGCTGCTCTCTGAGAAGGCGGAGCTTTACGAAGGCGAAATCGAAAAGTTTATCAAACGAACGACTTTTGGCTACGTGGCAGAGGCCCCTCTGAAGAGCGCGGCGAACAAAGCCTCCGCAGAACCGCAGGACAGCGACAACGACGGTTTGTGGACGGCGATGTATGGGGCAGGGGAATGCTTCGCCTACGGAGCGACGCGGGATCGAAGAAGTCTTGGACGAGCCAAGCAGGCGTTCGAAGCGCTCAGATTTTTGCAGAAAGTGACAATGGGCGGCAATCCAGAGCCGCCCAAGGGGTATATTGCCCGCACCGTCAGGCCGGTGGAATGGCCGGATCCGAATGTGGGGCGGATCGAGCGCGATCGCGAGGAGCACAAGCGCGATCAGTTGTGGAAAGTCTATGAGCCGCGTTGGCCAAAGAGTGCCGATGGTCGCTGGTTTTGGAAGGGCGATACCAGCAGCGATGAGTTGGACGGGCACTATTTCTTTTATCCCCTCTACTACGATTTGTGCGCCGGCGACGACGCGGAAAAAGAGCGGGTGCGCGATGTGGTTCGCGGCGTGACCGATCACCTGATCGACCATGGATTCAATCTTGTGGACCATGACAGGAAGCCCACGCGCTGGGGCTTTTACGGTCCGGAGTCGCTGAACTTGGATCCGTTCTGGTGGCCTGAGAGGGGGTTGAATTCCCTGAGCATTCTTACCTATCTGGCCGTAGCCGAACATGTGACTGGCGATGCGAAGTATGGGGATAGGGCGCGGGATCTGATCGACAAACATGGCTACGCGCAAAACCTTATGTTTCCAAAGGTTCAATTCGGACCCGGATCAGGCAACCAATCGGACGATGAGATGGCTTTCATGTGCTTTTACAGCTTCCTCAGATACTCGAAAAATGAAATGGCGAAGCAGTTGGTGCGCTATTCGTTTTTTGCTTACTGGGCCAACGAGGCACCCGAGATGAATCCGTTTTTCAACTTTGCCCACGCTTCTCACAACGAGGGCCAGTCTATCAGGAACGTTTGGGGTGTCTTCCCGGTTTCACCCTGGAAAGGATGGTTCGAAGACTCCATGGCCGCCCTGTACGGATTGTCCTTGGACCGGCTCAATTGGCCCCATAAAAACAGTCATCGGTTGGATGTGCAAAGGCTCGGGCGGCAGAAGTCGAAGGATCTTTACGACACGACGCGCGAGGCCCGTGGGCACCGGGTTAATGGAAAAGTTGTGCCCATCGAGAACCGTCATTTCAACCATTGGAACACGGACCCGTGGGATCTGGATTATGGCGGCGATGGCAGGGAGTTGGCGTCTGGAACCGTCTTCCTGCTGCCTTACTACATGGGGCTTTATCATGGTTATATCGAGAAGCCATGAACGGGGGGAGGCAGTGATCAGTGAGCAGTGAGCAGTGGTGAGGTCGCAGTGCTACTTTGGGCAATTTGAAATTTCAAATTTGAGATTTGAGATCCGCGCCGCAGGCGCGAGGGGCGTGCCGCCCGATTTCAAATTTGAGATTTGAGATTTGAGATGCGCGACAAAGGAGCGCCGGATATCCCCCGAAGGCGACTGAATGTTCAACACTCCAAGGTTATGGCACGGGCGCTTGCCGAAGGGACGGTCTGGGTCCATATTAGGACTGTGCACCTGAAACGGCATGGTCAGCGTGCGGTTCCGGGCTTTACGCTCATCGAGCTGCTGGTCGTGATTGCGATCATCGCGATCCTCGCGGGCTTGTTGCTGCCGGCTCTTACCCGGGCGAAGGAGTCCGGGCGCGGAACGGTGTGCAAGAACAATATGCGGCAGATCACCCTCGGCATGTTGTTGTATGCGGACGATAACTCGGACTTTCTTTCATGGCCGGGTGACGTCGATAGGAACCTGCCTGCGGACTGGATGTATGGAGGGCAGCCGGACACGTTTGCTCGGACCCCGGCCCAGTGGAGGAGCCGGGCCTATGGGTTTCACGCGGAGTCCGGTGCCGTCTTCAACTATGTGACGGGTCAATTGCGCGTGTTGCCCTACAACGAAGGCATCTCCAATACCTCTCCTGTATACCGATGCCCGAGCAGTGGAAGGATCGGGGCAGCGATTCGTGTGAATTTCAGCATGAGCAGCCTGCTCGATCCGGGCGAGCGCCTTGCCAATAGACGGACTGTGGGGTCCAAAGGTGTCGCCACGTCGACGGTGGTGGGGCCTTCAAACAAGATTCTTCTTGTGAACGAGGACCCTGCCACAATGCGCAACGCCAGTTTTGCTCCCGGCGGCACCGCGATCGGGGGTCTCTTCGTCACGCACGCTGGCCGCATTAACATTGGATTTCACGACGGCCATCTCGAGGCCTTCAAGCATAAGAAAGTGATGCAGATCCAAAGCGGACCTGACGTGCAAGCGTATTTCGATCCTTACTACTGATTCAAACCAGCGTCCTACCAGGGGGAATCAGAACGAACCGCGGAAAGGGGACCGAAGGAAGACCGAAATGGGAAGAACCAGGAAAGGTGAGCGCGACTGGAAACTGTGGAACTTCCCCATTCGGTTCCATTTCGGTCCCCTTTCCGTGGTTCAACATTCAGGACCTGATTCTGGAGGTGTTTTCTTTCCCGGACCCGTGGTTTATCCCCCGCCGAGGTAAGCTTTGCGGACTTGGGGATCCCGGCGGAGAGCCGGGGAGTTGTCATGCAAGAGCACCCGGCCGGTCTCCAGCACATAACCCCGTGTCGAGATCTCCAGTGCGAGGTTCGCGTTTTGTTCGACTAGCAAGATCGTGATGCCCTGCTCGCGGTTGATCTCCACGATTTTTTCAAAGATGGTTTTCACAAGCAATGGAGCAATTCCCAGCGAAGGCTCGTCGAGCATTAGAAACTTGGGCTTGGACATCAAGGCGCGGCCGATCGCGAGCATCTGCTGTTCGCCTCCGGAAAGGGTTCCGGCGATTTGTTGCGCGCGCTCTTTGAGGCGCGGGAACAGGCTGAAAATGTAGTGGAGCGTCGTGCGCTTCTCCCCGGCGTCGGTTCTCAGGTAGGCGCCCATGTCCAGATTCTCCGCGACTGTCAGGTTGGCGAAAATCATGCGGCCTTCGGGCACGTGGCAAAGCCCGCGCTGGACGATCTGATGAGCCTTGAGGCGAGTGATGTCTTCGCCCAGGAAATGGATCGATCCAGGACTGGAGGCCACCAAACCAGAGATGGCTCGCAAGGCGCTGGTCTTTCCTGCGCCATTGCCGCCGATCAGCGTGACGATCTCGCCTTGTTCCACCTTCAGGGAAATGCCATGGAGCGCGATGATCGAACCATAACTCACCACCAGATTGTGGATCTCAAGCATGGGTTCAGGGATCGAGTTTGACCTGGGCGTCACCGAGGTAGGCTTCGATGACTTTCGGGTTGGATCGGATGTCCTTGGGTGCGCCTTCGGCGATCTTGCTGCCGTAATCCAGGACCACGATGCGTTCGCAGATCCCCATGACCACTGTCATGTCGTGCTCGACGAGCAGCACGGCGATCCCGTACTTTTTCTTGATGAATTGGATGAGCTTCATAAGCTCGACCTTTTCGGTTGGGTTCATGCCCGCCGCGGGTTCGTCGAGGAGGAGCAGTTGGGGGCGTGTCGCGAGGGCGCGCACAATTTCAAGGCGGCGTTGGTCGCCGTAGGGCAGGCTCTTAGCAGGGGTGTCCGCGAACCGGCCCAGGTCGAAGATATCCAGCATTTCCATGACC
>CANLCA010000205.1 GCA_947487925.1 Verrucomicrobiales bacterium
TCCGCAAGGAGGTTCTGATTGGCGGGCGCCATCTGGCTCCAAAGGAACTTTGAGACGCCGTCACGGCCTTCCTTGAGCTTTGCTGTGAAGGCCGCGGGGTGTCGTATTTCGCCGGGCTCGAGCGAGGGTGTGCCGAGGAGAAACTTAAAGTCTGTGAGTCCGTTATTGCCGCCAAAAGTGAAGTCATTGCGGAAGAACATGAGGCAAGCGGCATAAGTGAGCGCCTGGCTGAGGATAGAGAAATAGACCCCTTTGATACGGGATCGGAATGCAAGCCAACCAAAGACATAGGCGACAGTGGCGGGGACCACCACGACCATCAACATGGCGAACCAAAAATGTTTGAAAGGGATCCAGTGTGGCGGCAGTCCGCCGGTCTGGGGGAAGCGGGCTGGGAACTCGAGGAAGACCATGAAATCGGGAATGGCCTCATGATATTGGCCAAGCCGGCTGATGTTCATCATCATATTCATGCCCAGACAGTAGCCGCCGAGGGAAAAGAAGAGGCATTGACCGAGGCTGAGCAAGCCCGTGTAGCCCCAGAGCAGATTGACGCCGAGGGCGAGCACGGCGTAGGTGAGGTATTTGCCGTAAAGACTCAAAGTGAACGTGCTGACGTGCCACGCGCTGCCTGTCGGGACGAAGGCATTCAGGCAGGGAAGCACCACCAGACCCACGAGGGCGGCGAAAGCGAGGAGGAAAAGTTCTCTTCTGGGGATTCTCATCATCCATCGAGGCTCCGACTCCGGGTGACAAACAGTCCATTGGGGCGCCACTGCAAGAACAGAATCACGGCGCCGAGCACGGTGATTTTGCCCAACACAGCACCGAGCCAAGGCTGGAGGATTTGATCCATGACACCCACGCCGGCGGCGGCGGACACGGTGCCTACGAGATTGCCGACACCGCCGAGCACCACCACCATAAAGCAATCAATAATGTAGCTCTGGCCAAGGCTTGGGCCCACGTTGGCAATCTGGGAGAGGCATGCGCCGGCCATGCCAGCGAGCCCGGAACCGAAGGCAAAAGTCAGCATGTTCACGCGATCGGACCGAACGCCGATGCAGGAGGCCATGGCGCGGTTTTGCATGACGGCGCGGATTTGCAGGCCTAGAGAGGTCTTGGTCAGCAACAGCCATGTCAACAGGACGACGAACATGGCGAAGCCCACAATAAAAAGGCGATTGTAAGCCAGGAGCACATCGTTGATGACAAAGCTGCCACTGAGGAACGATGGCGAGTTTACCTGGACATTTGCGGAACCGAATGTGTGGCGGAAGATCTGTTGGAGGATCAAGCTCACCCCCCAAGTGGCGAGAAGCGATTCGAGAGGGCGTTTGTAAAGGAACCGGAGAATTCCGCGTTCGAGCCCCAATCCGACTAGAGCCGCCGTGAAAAACGATAGAACGAGGGCAGCGACAAAATAGACATCGAACCACCCGCCCGTGAGAGCCCAGCCTTTGATCGAAACAGTTCTACCAAACAAAGAGAAGAGCAGGCCTTCACCAAAAACGCCCTGCACCACAAACGCGGTGTAGGCGCCGACGGCCATGATTTCACCGTGGGCCATGTTGATAATATTCATGAGGCCGAATGTGATGGCCAACCCGAGCGCGGCGACGAGGAGCACGGCCGCGAGACTGACGCCGCGAAAGGCAGTGCCGAAGAGATTTCCGATAGAGATGTGGGTTTCAATTTGTTGCACAGCAGTCCGAGCGGCCTCCAGCGTGCCTTTACCGAACTTTGCGGGGTTTGAAAGGGAATCCTTCTCTAACCTTTTCAGGAATTCGAGGGAGGTGATGGAACGAAGTTGACCCAGGCGCAGGACTGCGGGAATGCGGACCTTTGGATCAGCTTCAACGATGTGGGTGAGCGCAATGGCTTCCTCGAGTGCGCGGCGGACTTCTTTGCTGGTTTCGCCAGGCAGCCGGGAATTGAAAAACGGGAGGTATTCGGGATTCTGTTCCTGGCCGAGTTTGATGACGGCGTCACGGCGGATTTTAGGGTTCGAGTTCCCGAGCGAGAAAAGGTCGAGAGTAGTTTTGATCGCCCTGCGGAGCTTGGAGCTGGTATCGACTGGAGTGAGATCAGCGGCGGCAAATTTAAGCGGCTTAGCTGCGGCATCCTTGAGAGGTTCGCCATCGACAATACGGAGAGCGAGAGCGAGGCCGTCGGCATCGAGCTGGGAGTCGAGCAAAATCGGAGTGCGGACTTCGTTGGTTTCGTGAAGAAAAAGGCTTCCCTGACGCCAGGCGGAGAGGGCTTGCTCGACAAAGGGATCGCCGCTTGCGTTCACGAGCTTTTTGACTAATTCGATTTGCGCGTCGCCGTCCTCGGAGAGGATGGCTTCGGCGAGGGTGGCGCGGAACTTCGAAACAGCCTGAGGGGTCGCGGCACGTAGTGAAAGAGCCAGGAAAAGAGAGGCGATAAAGATGATTCGCAGACACTTCATGGCGCGCAGACTTGGGGCAACAACAACCTCACGTGACTGGGTTCTCCTGATTTTCATCCTCACCAAAACAATTCGACTTCTTAGCCGGGCGACGAGCTGCAACCACCTTTCGCCACGGATGGCACGTATGGAGCATTGTTTGAACAAAGGGGGGGGGCGAGCCATGCACAGGCCCGCCTCCCCCGGGGGAACCCAACAAGTCTAGGAGCAAGGACTTGTTGGAAGTTTTATTTACCGAGGAATTTATCGCTGAACGGCTCACCGGCGACGGCGTTGAAGGTCTTGATGACCTTGAACTGACCGCTTGCGAGCGTTTCACCGATGAACACGTTGTTCACCAGGTGATGATTCTGCTGCATGACAACCTCGCCAACAGGGCCTTTGAATTTCTGACCGATGAGCGCGGATCGGACCTTGTCCACTTCGAACGTTCCAGCCTTTTCAACCGCTTGCTTCCACAGATACACACCCATACGAGAGAGATTCATGGGACTGCATGTGACGCGGCCTTTGGGGTCAACGCCGGAGACGGTGTAATCCACGCCGGTGACCTTGGGGGCCTTGACCCAGCCGAGGAAATCGTTCACGAACTTTGTGTTTTCCGGGGTTTTGATTGACATGAAGTAAGTCCAACACCCGAGGTGGCCGACGAGCTGCTTAGCGGGCAGACCGCGGAATTCGTCTTCGGAGATCGAGAACGAAACGACAGGGCAATTTTCCGAGGTAAGCCCGGCATTAGCAAATTCCTTGAAAAAAGGAACGTTGGTATCGCCATTGAGGGTGCTGATGATGCAAGCCTTGCCACCGGCGGAGAAGCTTTTGATGGACGCGACAATCGTCTGGTAGTCCGTGTGGCCGAAGGGCGTGTAGATCTCTTCGATATCAGAATCCGGTATGCCCTTCATCTTCAGATACTTCTTGAGAATCTTGTTGGTGGTCCGGGGATAGACGTAGTCGGAGCCGAGGAGGTAGAACTTCTTTTTACCTTCCGCGAGCATGTAATCGACGGGAGGAATTGCCTGCTGATTGACGGCCTCAGCGGTGTAGAAAATATTCTTGGACAGCTCCTCGCCCTCATATTGCACGGGGTAAAAGAGCAGACCATTTTCCTTCTCAAACACTGGGAGGCAGGACTTTCGACTGACGGAGGTCCAGCAACCAAAGACCGCAGCAACCTTGTCCTTGACGAGCAATTGCTCAGCTTTTTCGGCGAACAACGGCCAGTTCGATGCGGGGTCGACAACGACGGGTTCGATCATCACATTTTTGCCAGAGACTTTGATGCCCCCGGACTTGTTGATCTCATCGAACGTGAACAGGAGCACGTCCTTAAGGGAAGTCTCGCTGATGGCCATGGTGCCGGAAAGCGAGTGCAGAATACCGACTTTAACGGTTTCCGCGGCCAGCCCAAGGGACGCCATTCCCATGGTGGCAGATATTGCGAAGAATTTCGCCAGACTTGTTTTCATATTTATTGACTGAAGTATTGATTTTTAGAGGGACAGAACGGACTCAGCGGAGTGTTTCGTTTCAGGCGAAAAACAAGGCTGAACCCCATCGCTAAGTTGAGGAACGCTGGGTTGAGTTGAGTTAGAACAAGTAAGAAACGCCCGCGCCGATGGTGAGTCGGTCCTTTTTCCCATCGAAACCACCGGCGTAGGAGGTGTGGTCGTACCTGATTTCCGGCTGGATTTTGATGTTGGGAGTGGGTTTGAAGTTAAACGTGAGGGTGAGGCTCGCGAGATCGCCGTTCACATCGGGGGAAAGGATCGCGCTGGATGCGCGAATCGCGCCAGGCAAACCGATCCCTTTGATTCCGCCCCCGTCCTTATCATCCAAGTATTCGCCACGGAGGGCGACGCCGAACTTGGAAGTGAAGTCGTAGGTAATCCAGCTCCCGATGGACCACAAAGCGAGATCCTTGGGTCTCGCTTCGAACGAGAAATAGTCGAGCTCGAGTCCGAGATTCAACGCTTCTGTCAGCTTATGGCCAGCGAGGAGTGAACCGCCGTTCACGCTGTCTCCGCCATTGCCCGGACTACCGACCCGGCCGAAACCGATCAGGCTGAACCAGGTTGATTCCCAGGGTTTGAGGCCGATGGCGCCCATGGCGATTTTTGCGTCATTGGAGTCGACGGGTCCGGCGTAGAGCCCGTTCTGGAGACGAGCGGTGACATCCACTTTGTCCGTTATTTTATAATTCAACTGAATGCCAGCGGAGGGTCCATTGCCGGTGTAGAACCATTGGTAACCTTGGGAGAAGTTGGCGTTTGCGGCGCCGCCGTCGCCGGATTCGTAGTTCAAGAGGGAGATCAACTGTCCTGCCTTCACATTGAGGCCGGTGCCGATGGGAATATTGGCTTCCACGAAGGCTTCTCGGAGCCCTTCAAAGCCACCCAGCGGGCTTCCGGTGTCCAAGACCTGCGAATCCTCACCCCACATGAGGGAAGTTCGGTAACCCGCGTCCCAGGACTCACCGCTTTGTTCCACGGGCTTGCTGGCGAGGGTGACTTTGACTTTGTTCAAAGAGAACGAATTGTGCGTGGTGTTCCACAGGTAACCATCGGATTTCCCGTCCACCGGGTTGCGTGTGTTATAAAAATAGGACGATTGTACAAAGCCGCTGAGCGTTGTTTCGGACATGGCTTTAATGACCTGAGCGGATCCATTCGCAGTGGGGAGGATACCCTCCTTCTTGGCCACTGCTTCGAGTGCATCCAAACGCTTTCGCAAGTCCTGATTTTCCCTTTCGAGCTTGTCAACCGCCGCGTCGGGCGCCGCCTGGGCAAGCATGCCTCCCAAGCAAAGTCCGACGATCGAGACGGGTACCCCACGCTGACGCGCGAGGGATCTGAAGTAGGAACGACTCATGATTTTAATAGGTTGTCTGTTTGTGTATTTCCAGGCACGTGCGACGTGCCAGCCGCCCGCTCAGCAATGCGAATACCAAACAGGGACAAGAATGAATGAATTGATTTCCATTCATCCATGAATTGGATTCATGCAGTCGTATACAGGCCCTATCCATCCATTGATCCCAGACCATCGACCTTCGGAAAAACATCACATCAGTGCCTTGAATTCAGTCAATCACCCGATGGAATGTCCGTGGTTTTTGGAGAACTCGGCTTTGGAAAGAAGGGACTAATGGTCAAGAAAGCGCAGGCTGCACAATTCGAACCAGGACTCCACAATCCCCACGCAACCCTGGGACGGAAAGAAGCGGGAACTGAGAAGCAGGACCGAGGAATGAGACCGAAAAGGGGCTGAAAACTACTTCTCCACGATGGTCATGGAGTAGGGAGCGGAACGTTTGCTATCGCCACGGACGGCTGGGATCGCTTTGTATTCGTAGTCGAACTTGTAGTGGTAACGGATCTCCTTCTCGCCAGCGGGCACCGGCACGAAGGCTTCCCATCGACTTTTGACCAAGGGAGTTCGTTCCATCGGAAAAAACTCCTGACCAATCACCACGAAAGGCTTCATCGAATTGGTCCGGATGCTTTGCTGATGGCTGGACCAGTTCACCTCAAAATGGTAGACTCCCGCATCATTCTTGGGTTGGCGACCGGGCGTGAGATTGGTGATGGTGTGGGTCCGGCA
>CANLCA010000206.1 GCA_947487925.1 Verrucomicrobiales bacterium
GCTTCTGAGAGAAGACGGACTTCTTGCCGCTCCAGTCAAACCGCACACAGGTTCCTTGAAGTTCGATCTCGCTCCAAAGATGCCCCCTCTGCCGGGCAAGGCTAAGGCCATGATTTCGTTGTTCATGATGGGCGGCCCAAGCCATATGGACCTTTTGGATCCCAAGCCCTTGCTCGCCCGCTACGACGGCAAACAGTTCCCTGGTGATATCAAGTTCGACAACGCCGCCGAGGCGAGTTCGAAGGTTTTCGCCAGCCCATTCGCTTTCAAAAAACACGGGCAATGCGGCACTGAGGTCTCAGAGTTGCTCCCTCATCTGGCCAGCATCGTCGATGATATCAGCGTCGTCCGGTCCATGCGCACCGGCGTGAACAACCACAGGGAATCGATGTTCGCGGTGAATACGGGGAATTTCCGAGCCGGCCGCCCTGCGCTCGGAAGCTGGATCTGCTACGGTTTGGGCTCGGAAACGCAAAACCTCCCCGCCTATGTCGCTCTCACGGATCCGAAAGGCCTCCCCCAATTCGCCCAAGACCATTGGACCAGCGGATGGTTGCCCTCGATCTATCAAGGCACACAGATACGCGCTGCGGAACCCCGCATTCTCAACCTCGATCCCGCGGAGCATCTGCGTGGAGCCGCGCAAGAACGCCAGCTCGCTTGGTTGCAGCAGGGCAACCGAGAACACCTCGCGGCGCACCCCGGAGAACACGATCTCGAGGCTCGCATCGCCACCTATGCACTGGCTGCCCGAATGCAGACCGCTGCCAAAGAGGCGCTCGATGTGTCCGGTGAAAGCGACGCCACGAAGAAACTCTACGGACTCGACAAAGAATCAACCCGGGATTACGCAACACGCTGCCTGATCGCCCGAAGGCTTGTGGAAAGGGGCGTGCGGTTCGTTCAGATCATCAATGTGGGCCAGTCCTGGGATCATCACGGCAGCCTTATCACAGCTCTGCCAAAATCCTGCCAGGCGGTGGATCAGCCCTGTGCCGCGCTGGTTCAAGATCTGAAGTCCCGAGGTCTTCTCGATTCCACGCTCGTTCATTGGGGAGGAGAAATGGGTCGCCTGCCAGTTGTGCAAAATGATACCGGCAAAGAAAAAGCGGGGCGAGACCATAACACCTATGGATTCACCGTATGGCTGGCTGGCGGCGGGATCAGGGGCGGTTATGCACACGGGGAAACGGATGAATGGGGCCAACACGCCGTCAAGGATGTGGTGCATCACTACGATTATCTTGCCACATTGTTGCACATTTTCGGTTTCGACCACCAGCATCTTATCTACAAACGGAATGCCATCGAAACACGCCTGACCGACAACCAGCCGGCCCGCGTCGTCAAGGAGCTTCTCACGTGATCCTGTTGATGCTCCCAGAAGTTGCGTTTCAATGAACCCTCGAGGATAGTCTTCTTCACGCCCGTCTCATGAACCTCTGGCAACTCATCGCCATTCTCCTCGTGGTGGCTACAAGCCCACTGGCCGGCGCCGAGACCAACTGGTGGTCGCTCAAGCCGCTCGGTCCGATCCCCGTCCCGAGAATTGTCGGTAATCAAACCAATTGGGCTCGGACTCCGATTGATGCTTTTGTCCAGAAAACACTCAGAGCGAGCCAGCTTGCACCGGCTCCTGAGGCCAGTCGGAGCACGCAGATCCGGCGCGTTACGTTTACTTTGACGGGGCTTCCTCCAACGCCGGAGGAAACGCAGACGTTCCTGAAAGACACACGCCCTGACGCCTACGAACGCCTCGTCGACAGTCTTCTCTCCTCTCCGCGCTACGGCGAACGCTGGGCGCGGCATTGGATGGACGCCGCCCACTTCGCTGAAACTCACGGGCACGATCAGGATCGAATCCGCACAAACGCTTGGCCCTTTCGCGACTACTTGGTCGCTTCCTTCAATCGAGACATCCCCTACGCGCGCTTTGTCAGGGAACAGATCGCCGCTGATGCCCTGCACCCGGAATCGCCGGGGGCAATCCCAGCCCTGGGGTTTATCGCCGCGGGCCCTTGGGATGAGAGCTCTCTGCGCGATATTCGCGAAGATACTCTCGACCGCCAGATCGGGCGCTACTTGGATCGTGATGACATGGTCACCACCGTGATGAGCACGTTTGCCAGCACCACAGTCCACTGCGCTCGCTGCCACGATCACAAATTCGACCCCGTGTCCCAGGCGGACTATTTCTCATTGCAAGCCGTGTTCGCTGGTGTCGACCGTGCCAATCGGGTGTTCGACAACGACCCCGAGGTCCATCAGAAACGCCAGGCCTTGATGCGTGAGCGTCGTGCGGTCAAAACCAAAGAGACCTGGGTTCTTGAAAAGGTCGGTTCCCCGGAATTCCAGAAGACCGTTCGCGACTGGGCCTCCACACAAAACGTCGAATCCAATTCCTCATCAAAAAACGATAAGGAAAAAGACAAAACCAAAGAGAAAGAAAAAGATCCCGTGGCGCGGATTCTAGCCAAACCGCCAGAGGAACGGAGCTCGGATGAGGTGTTGGAACTGGCCAGTCACGTCTGGAAACTGCAGATCGAGGAGAGACTCAAGACGCTCCCTCCTCCCTCTTATACCTACGCCGCAGCAAGCGACTTTGTTCCGGACGCCAGTTTGGTTCCTACCTATAAGCCCCGCATCGTGCATGTACTGAAGCGGGGCGATGTCCTCAAGCCCGGAGCGGAGGCGGGCCCAGGCTCTTTGACATGTGTGTCTTGGTTGCCATCCCGGTTTCAAGGTCTGGAAACAAAAGATGAGTCGACGCGCCGGGCTGAACTTGCCTTGTGGCTCACCCATCCTGAGAACCCGCTTGTTTGGCGCTCCATCGTCAACCGAGTTTGGCATCATCACTTCGGCCGGGGCATCGTCGACACCCCCAACGACTTCGGCCGTATGGGCTCGCCTCCCACACACCCTCAACTGCTCGACTGGCTGGCCCTTTGGTTCCGTGATCAAAACGGTTCCTTCAAAAAACTCCATCGACTCATCCTGACAAGCTCGGTTTACCGCCAGAATGCCTCGGGCAACGAGAGCAGCCGCGCTCGCGCGGAGCAACTCGATATCGACAACCGCCTTCTCTGGCGCATGAATCGGTCTCGACTTGACGCCGAATCCATCCGGGATTCCGTGCTGCAATTCACCGGCCGACTTGACCTCCGCATGGGAGGCCCTTCAGATCGCCAATTCGATATCAAACCGGGGATCCACGTGACTCCCGTCGTGGATTACACTAAGTTCGACGTAGATGCTGATGAGGGACGTCGGCGCGGCATCTACCGGTTCCTTTTCCGCACCCTTCCTGATCCCATGATGGATGCATTGGACTGCCCGGCAGGCGACCAACTCACGCCTGTCAGGAACGCCTCCGTCACCGTTCAGCATGCCCTCTCGATGTGGAATAACGTTTTTCTTCTGAAGCACGCGGAACATGTCGCCCGACGTGTGGCTCGTGAAGAATCGGATGGAAAGGGGCCAGTGAACCGTTTGTTCGAAATCATTTTAAACCGTCCCCCGTCGAACCGTGAAATAGCCGAGCTCAGCCGCTACTCCCATGAACATGGCTTGGCAAATGTGTGCCGGCTCCTGCTCAATTCCAACGAATTCATGTTCCTTAATTGACCCCATGCGTTTTGTTTTCGATCTCCCCGCTTTCTGCTTTGTGCTTTCTGTTAGCAGGTGTTGAAAGGTCCCTCACTCATGCATCACGTTTTCACTCCCCATTCGCATCGAGGAAATCCGCTTCCAACAAGGGCAAGGCTCTCACGTCGCGAAGCGATTCAACGGTCCGGTGGTGGACTGGGCCTCGTCGCCCTCGCCCAATTGCTCGGGCAGCAGGGTTTGCTCACGCAAGCCCTTGGGCAAACCCAACCCGCTACTGCCGGGAAAATGGATCTCAACGGCGGTGTTCACCACCGGGCAAAAGCGCGTCGTGTCATCCAGCTCTTCATGAACGGAGGCGCGAGCCAGATGGATCTCTTTGACCATAAACCGGAGTTATTCAAACGTCATAACCAACCGTTCGACCCCGGGTCGGGTCTGCGCGTTGAGGCCGCTACCAGCGAGCCTGGTAAAGTGTTGAAGCCCGTTTTCGAGTTCCGCCAGCAGGGCCAGTGCGGGCGCTGGGTCAGCTCCCTGCTTCCCAACCTGTCAGCGCATGTCGATGAAATGGGGTTCCTCATGGCGATGGCCTCCAAAACGAATGTTCACGGTCCGGGCAGCTTCATGATGAACACCGGGTTTCTGCTGCCAGGTTTTCCGTGTCTGGGAGCCTGGACCAGCTACGGGCTGGGGAGTCTCACCGACAACATGCCCACTTTCGTTGTCCTCCCCGATGCCAAGGGACTTCCGTACAATCAAAAGGGAAATTTTAGCGCCGGTTTCCTTCCCGCAACTCACCAGGGCACTCTGATTCAGGCCAGGCAAGATACCGGGGAATTCTCGCTGAACGACCTAAAACGCGCGGCGAACGCAGCTTACATCACGAACAGAGCCGAAAAAGAAGGGCTCTCCTTGCTGAATCAGCTCAACCAGGAACACGCCCTGAAAAACAACAACGACCCGCAGCTCGAAGCGAGAATTCACGCGTACGAACTCGCAGCCAAAATGCAGGTCAGCGCGCCAGAAGCGTTCGATCTCACCCACGAATCAACGGCCACTCGGGAGCTTTATGGCGTTGACGACAAACTCACTGCTGACTTTGGGAAACGCTGTCTTCTCGCCCGGCGCCTTATTGAACGCGGGGTTCGATTCGTCCAGGTGTGGAGCGGCACGGGCGGCCCCACTGGAAACTGGGACAACCATGCAAACATTGAGAAGGAACTCCCTCCGATGTGCGCCTCCACGGACAAGCCCATCGCCGCCTTGCTCACCGACCTGAAATCGCGAGGTCTGCTGGAGGACACGTTGGTTCTGTGGAATACCGAGTTCGGGCGCATGCCGTTCTCACAAGGATCCACGGGCCGCGATCACAACGGGGGCACATTTGTGGGCTGGATGGCCGGTGCCGGAGTCAAGGGCGGCACGGCCGTTGGCGAAAGCGATCTCTGGTCCTGGAAAGCTGAGCGTGACATAACGCACTGCTACGACTTCCACGCAACCGTCCTCCATCTCTTGGGAATTAACCACGAAAAACTCACCTTCCTCCACAACGGAGTCAACAGACGCCTCACCGATGTCCACGGTGAAGTCGTTTCAAAAGTTCTCTCCTGATCGGCAGGATGGGGCCAGCGGGCGTCTAACCACGGAATGATGAGGCTTCTTGGCCGCGTGACGTTGAAGCCATCGGACGACCCCCGAACTCAACTCACTTTGGGAAAACTGTCGTCCCGGAGCGAGCGCCACGGTTCCTCCGTTGATTTATCCACGATGCCGGGATCACTGGCATTTGAGGGCGACAGGATCGCCAGGAAAACAAGCTTTTCGGGAAACGGATTGTAAGTCCCATGAACTTCTCCCATCGGAACAAAAGCCATCTCACCAGGCCCGAGAATCCGATGTGTCTTGCCGACCCATTGCTCGGCCCGGCCTGAGATGACAAAGATCAGCTCCTCCCGCGTCGGATGATTGTGAAACGGATGGGAACGGAACGGGTCCATGGTTGCCCGAACCAGCAACAATTGCTCGTTCTGGACCACGTCCGAGCGGCAAAGCCACTCTTCAACAGTCCACGGCGACTCAAATCGAACAGCCTCAGTAAGGGTGACGAATCGGCGAGTCGCCACCGCAAGTTCTGCCGGATTCATTCAGAAGTCAGTTGCCGCTCACCTTCCGCGTTGTGCGATCTCGAACCCAGGTCACATCTTTGTTGTTGGGCTGAGGTTGGTTCAAAGCCAGTTGCTGCCCCTTCTTCAACAACGGAGTCGTTCTCGGGTCTATCCAACGATGAATCTCAGAGTGACCATCCGCAAACGCCAAACCGGCGGCTCTGTTGTGATAGGACGCAGGATAGTCCACCATGACCGTGGTCTTCTCGTCGGGATACCCGGGCATCATCGTCACCCAGAAACCATCGTTGATGCTGTCTTCGCGCTCATCCAAAAGGATCCA
>CANLCA010000207.1 GCA_947487925.1 Verrucomicrobiales bacterium
GGCGAAACTTGTTTGGGGCACGGATGATATTCAGTCCAAAGGAAAGGAGCAGAAGGATCTCAAAGTGCTGGACCCAAAGATTCTTGAGAAGCTTCGCAGCGTCTTCAAATGGAAGCATTATTACGAGATCGAGACTAAGAACGATATCATCGTGGCTAAAGGCGCTCGAGCCAAGGTCAAGATGAGCGCCAAATGCGAACTAGAGATCTCGAACCTTGGCGAAAACAGAGTTGAAGTCACGTTGGTTGGTGAGGGCAAACGGGTCGTGAACGATAAGCAGACGGTGACCCCAGGTCAGTTGATGGTATTAGGGGGAGATGGGCACCAGGCCACCGCTTGGTTTGTGGTCTTGATTCCATCGAAGCCGCGTGAATGATCTGAGATCTGAGGATTTCTTCTCGTTGCCCGAGCCTTCAAGCGGGCCAGTTTCCAGAAAGTCTTCGTTATTCAGTTGCACCCTGTGCGCGAGTTCGCGTATTTTTTTGCCTCTGAATTCATGAAAGTTTACATAGATGGGAAGTTCTTGGATGAAAAAAACGCCAAGATATCGGTATTTGACCATGGCTTGCTTTATGGCGATGGGGTTTTTGAGGGGATTCGTGCCTACAACGGCAGGGTTTTCAAACTGAAAGAGCACGTCGAGCGTCTTTTCTGTTCCGCAAAAGCGATCCTCTTGACGATCCCGATGACTCCTTCGCAGGTCTCAGCCGCGGTGGTGGCCACATGCCGCAGGAACAAGATCAAAGAAGGATACGTTCGGCTCGTGGTGACACGCGGCATCGGAACCCTTGGCTTAAATCCGAACCGTTGCAAACAGCCGTGCGTCGTGGTCATCGCGGATAAGATTCAGTTGTATCCCGAGAAAATGTACCAGGAAGGGATGGCGATTGTCACCGTGCCCACGACTCGGAACTTGCCGAACGCCTTGAATCCAGCCATCAAATCCCTGAATTACTTGAATAACATCCTCGCGAAGATCGAGGCAAACAACGCCGGATGCGAGGAGGCTGTGATGCTGAATTCCATGGGCAACGTGGCAGAGTGCACAGGGGACAACATTTTTATTGTCAAAGGCAAACAATTGCTGACTCCGCCGCTTTCTGCGGGAGCTCTTTATGGCATCACGCGGGGGGTTGTTCTGGAAATGGGCAAGGAATCGGGATTGACCAGCGGAGAACCCGATTTGACGCGCTATGATCTTTACAATGCAGACGAGTGTTTCCTGACCGGAACAGGAGCGGAGTTGATACCGGTCGTCAAAATCGATGGGCGCGTCATTGGCGAAGGAAAGCCAGGCCCAGTGACCCTCGACCTAGTGCGTCGATACCGAACCCTCACCCGGTCAACGGGCGAGCCTATTTGACGGTCGCGGTCGTTTTCTTGACTTTTAGAACCCTTCAAGGTTCGTGGTGGGCGCGGATCGGAGGGCCCGGTTTGTCTTCATTTGGATTGAGGATCCACCGGGCTTCCGGCAAACTGAGCGGCTCCCTTGAGCTGTCCCTCGAAAACCGGGGCTTCTTGGCGTTTGCCGAGGTGCCTCCTTGACTTAGGACCTCCCTGAGCCGATATACGGTGTAGTGAGTAAGGTATGCTTTGCAATGTGTGTAAGGAAAACGAAGCCACGGTGCACCTGACGCAGATGATCGAAGGCAAGATCAAGAAGGTGGACCTGTGTGAGACGTGTTCGAAGTCAAAGGGTGTTGACGATCCTACGGGGTTTTCATTGGCCGACCTTTTGCTCGGGCTGAGCGCGGCCCAGGAGGCGGAGTTGCCGACGGCGGGACCCGGGTTGGCGTGCCCTCAGTGCGGCCATACCCAGGCTGATTTTAAGAAATCTGGTCGGCTGGGCTGTCCCCGTTGTTACGAGGTTTTCAGGGAAGGACTTGAGGGTCTTTTGAAGAGCATGCACAAGGGCACGAAGCACGTGGGGAAGGTGCCTTTGATGCTTCAAGAGAACCGGACCATGAAGGAGCGACTGAAGTCGTTGCAAGGCAAACTCGAAGCAGCGGTGTCTCGCGAGGATTTTGAGAGCGCCGCGATTTTACGGGACGAGATCAAGCAAACGCATGACCGTTTGGAGAGCACCCCGGTCACTCAACCCGAGGGTTCATGAGCACGACAATTCATGATTTTCTGATTCCCGCTGGAGAGGCTGCGAAGAGAACTGGGCCGGCCGACAAGATTGTGCTTTCAAGCCGAGTGAGGCTTGCGCGGAACTTGAGGCAGTTTCCATTCCCTGGCACTGGGAAGAAGGGCGACCGGCTCAAAGTGTTGGATGTCCTCCGTCCGGCCGTTGAAGGGTTGCCTCAAATGGCTGAGAGATTCTCTGACACGCTGGAAAACCTCTCTCCGATGGACAAGCAGATTTTGGTGGAGAGACATTTGGTGAGCCGTGAGCACGCGGCGAAGGGGGCAGGGAGTGGGTTGGTCCTCAACCGGGAGGAAACGCTCTGTGTGATGATCAACGAAGAGGACCATCTGAGAATGCAATCGCTCCGGCCTGGTTTGCAGCTTCGCGAGGCTTGGCATAGCCTGGACAAAGTAGATTCGGCGCTTGAGGGCACTCTGGATTTTGCTTTTTCGTTTGATTTGGGTTACTTGACGGCTTGTCCCACCAATTTGGGAACCGGGATTCGGGTGAGCGCAATGTTGCATCTGCCCGGGCTGGTTTTGTCCGAGCAGATCAACCAGATCATCCAGGCGGTGAACAAACTTGGGTTGGCGGTTCGTGGGTTGTATGGAGAAGGCACGGAGGCTCTCGGGAACGTGTTCCAAGTGTCCAATCAGATGACGTTAGGGGAAACGGAAGGGGATATTGTGGAGCGCATCAACAAGGTGCTGGCGCAGCTCATCGATCACGAGGAGAACGCGCGCGGATCGCTGCTCGAAAAGAAACCCAGCATGCTTTTCAACCACATTGGCAGAGCCTATGGCATCGTTGCCAACGCTCATTGCATCTCGTCCAAGGAGACGATGAATCTATTGTCGTTGATGCGTTTGGGAGTCGACATGGGGTTATTTCCCGGGGTTCAGAGGTCGCTTGTGGACGAGCTGTTTATCACCACTCAGCCGGCTCATTTGCAACTCGGGCTATCGGAGAAATTATCGGCTGAGGAGCGTGATCTTGCCCGCGCAGACATGCTGCGGGAACGGCTGAAGCTCGTGCAGCGGCCGACGCGCAGCGCCTCGAACGGTGGCGGAGCGGAGAAAGCGAGCAAAACATAGATGTCTAGGGAACTGTTATGAGCGAAGAATCGATGAATAACTTCACCCCGCGGGCTCAGCAAGTGCTGGCTTTGGCTCGCAAGGAGGCGGACAGGTTCAACCATAACTTTGTGGGGACCGAGCATCTGCTGCTTGGCTTGATCAAGCTTGGCCAGGGTGTGGCGGTTAATGTCTTGCAGAAGCTTGGGCTGGACCTCGACACCGTTCGCCTGGAGGTCGAGAAGCAGGTGGGTACTGGGCCAGACCAGAAAATGGTCGGGAACATCCCCTACACGCCGAGAGTGAAGAAAGTATTGTCCTTGGCGGCGAGGGAAGCCAAGGCCCTGAACCACACGTACGTTGGAACAGAGCACATACTCCTCGGGTTGCTGCGCGAGGGAGACGGCGTGGCGGCGAGAGTCTTGAAGAATCTGGATGTGGATATCGAACAAGCGCGTCAGGAGATTTTGAAGGAGCTGGATCCGAATTTCGCGTCCAGCGAGGACACGGCCACACCCGCGGGCGGCGGCGGCGGGGAGGGTCCGGAGAAGACGCAGGAGAAGAAAGGAGACGTCAAGACCCCAGCTTTGAAAGCTTTTGGCAGGGATCTTACCGAGATCGCCAGGAAATCGGAGATGGATCCTGTCATCGGCCGAAAGAATGAGATCGAGCGGGTCATCCAGATCTTGTGCCGGCGCACGAAGAACAATCCTGTGCTGCTGGGCGAGGCGGGGGTTGGAAAGACGGCGATCGTGGAGGGGTTGGCCCAAGAGATTGCGAAAGGGAATGTCCCCGAGTTGCTGCGTGAGAAGCGTGTGATCACACTGGATCTGGCGTTGATGGTGGCCGGGACAAAATACCGCGGCCAGTTCGAGGAGCGGATCAAGGCCGTGATGGACGAGATCCGTCGGGCTAAGAATATCATTTTGTTCATCGACGAATTACACACCATCGTTGGGGCGGGTTCCGCTGAAGGCACCATGGACGCCTCAAACATCATCAAACCCGCGCTCAGCAGGGGCGAGATGCAGTGCATCGGGGCGACCACGCTGAACGAGTATCGCAAGTATATCGAGAAAGATGCCGCGCTGGAGCGTCGGTTCCAGAGCGTCCGCGTGGAGGCGCCTTCGGTGGATGAGGCGATTTTGATCTTGAAAGGGTTGCGCTCAAAGTATGAGGAGCACCACAAGGCGGAATTTACGGACGCCGCCCTGGAGTCCGCTGTCAAACTTTCTGAGCGCTATCTGACCGGGCGATTTCTCCCCGACAAAGCGATTGATGTGATGGATGAGGCGGGATCGAGGGCGCGGATCGGCGCGATGACCCGCCCTCCCGAAGTGAAGGATCTGGAGGCGGACATCGAGCAGATCAAGGCCCGGAAAGAGCGCGCCATCAAGGAGCAGGATTTTGAGGGGGCCGCCGCCATGCGCGACAAGGAGAAACAGGCGAAGGAAAAGCTCGAGAGCGTTCTCGGAGAATGGAAATCGGCTCGCGAAGAAAAACGTGTTCGTGTGACCGAAGACGACATGATGTACGTGGTTTCGAAATGGACCGGCATTCCTTTGCATCGGATGGAGCAGGGGGAGGCGCAGCGTTTGCTCGAGATGGAGTCGCAGCTTGCAAAGACTGTGGTGGGACAGGCGGTGGCGGTCACAGCCATGTGCAAAGCCTTGCGGCGGTCCAGAGCGGACTTGAAGGATCCTAAGCGCCCGATCGGCACTTTTGCATTGTTGGGGCCCACAGGTGTCGGCAAGACGCTCTTGGCGAAGTCGCTGGCGGAGCATATGTTTGGGGATTCCAAGGCGCTCATTCAGCTGGACATGAGTGAGTACATGGAAAAATTTACAGTGTCGCGACTCGTCGGTTCGCCTCCGGGCTACGTGGGCTATGAGGAAGGTGGGCAATTGACTGAGCAGGTCCGACGCAAGCCTTATTCGGTGGTGTTGTTCGACGAAATCGAGAAGGCGCACCCTGATGTGATGAACATGCTCCTGCAAATACTCGAGGAAGGGAAGTTGACCGACAATGTTGGGCGCATTGTGGATTTTCGGAACACGATTGTTCTCCTGACTTCGAACGTCGGAGCGGATGTGGTTCGAAAACAGTCCACAATTGGTTTCGGGGTCGCCAGTGAGGGCTCAGATTACGAGAAAATGAGAGAGAAGATCATGGAGGAAGCCAAGAAGGCTTTTCGTCCGGAGTTTCTGAATCGGCTGGATGATGTGATCGTCTTCCGCTCGCTGACGAAGGCCGATTTGACGATCATTTTGGACTTGGAAGTGGAGAAGGTGGAGGCGCGATTGAAGCACAAAAATATCCGGCTGTCACTGGATGAGAAGGCGAAGGATTTTGTGTTGGCGAAGGGGTATGATCCGATTTACGGAGCGCGTCCGATGCGTCGGGCAGTGGAGCGCTGGCTTGAGGATCCCTTAGCGGAGGAATTGCTGCGGGGCAACATCCATGAGAACGAGCCTATTCAGGTGACGATCGAGAGCGACAAACTCATTTTCACCCAGAAGGCCCCCGCCGCTGGCGCGTTGTCCAGTTAGGTGCATTCTCACACTCCAAGCTTTAAAGAACTTGGTTGAGCAAACGAGACCGAGTTGTCGGATATTCTGAGTCGTTATTATGGCAGCGTCACTTTGGTTCGCGCGCGTCTTCCTCCTGATCCTGTGCACTGCCGCAGGTTACGCTGTGAGTCAGGTGCGACCTGAACTGCTGAACGCCGGTTTTTGGTGGACGGCGATAGGCTTTGGTTTTGGGGGAGTTCTCATTGCACTCGATGAGATGTTGAAAGGGATCTCCC
>CANLCA010000208.1 GCA_947487925.1 Verrucomicrobiales bacterium
ATTTGGGCGAAGCCGCGTTACCTTTGACGTCGCTGGCGGTGTTGATTACGGATTTGCCGTAAATCACGATACCGCCCCAGAGGCCGCGTTGCCAGAGAGAGATGTCGTTGGGATCGGTCAAGTCGTCCGACTCTGAGCAGAAGATGATGGGTTTGGCGCGGGTTCCGTTGGCGAAGATTTTCGCGCCTTGGGTAATAAACAAACACGAGGAATTGAGGCCGGTGCCGGCTTTCCCGCGTATGACAGTGCCTGGTTCGATGTTCAAGACTGCCCCGGAAAGAACGTAAACGAACCCGTTGATGACATATTCGTTGGAGTTGCGCCAGTTCTGGTCACCGCTCAGATTGCCGCTTATTTGAATAACCTCGGCTTTTGCGCCGAGGGTAGTCAGTAGACCCGCGCAGAGGGTCAAAACCTGAAGTCTCTGTTTGAGAGTTGTGATCATAGATATCGGTCGGTTCTAGGATTGCCTTTAAAGACATGATTTAAACGAAAGTGAGCGACGATTAAGCGAGTGATCTGTGACAAATCTGTGAATCTCTGTGACAATTTGAGCCTCAGCACGAAGGAACCCCAAAAACGACGCGCGCTTCAGCGAGTCCGGAATTTGGGTCGAAAGACGTCCACGCCAACCGAGCCGTCGAAACTGAACCCGGTCAAACTGGCTGGTCTTCCGAGAGGGCTCGTTCGAAATGCCACCAGCGTGGGCAGGCCAGCGCGGTGGATACGCGCGCCGATCGCGGTGGTGCCTTCTAGAAGTTTGAAGGCGTAGTCGCTCTTCCCTCGCGCAGGATAGACAGCGAACACGGTGATGACATCGTACCGCGTCAGTTTAGCAGCCGCTTCGAGCTGCATGGTCGCGTGGCCGGGGATTGATGACTCGAACCCGGACTGAAGCTTCTTCCAGGCTCTCGGTGAGCGCTGTTCTCCTGGTGTATTGATTCGAAGATTGGTGATGGTTGTCTCCAGATGGAGGTCTCCCCAATCCGGGTCAACGCGAGTGTCGGCGGGGGCGTGCAAGAGCATTTGGAAAGCAACAGGGGCTGGAGCCACAACTTGGTCGTAAAGAACAAACAGGTCAGGTTCCACAAACAGAACGGCGCGGGTGAACCGTTCCAGCTGTCCACGATAGGCGTCGCTCGCATCCAGCGCCATGTACTCCCATCCCGGTCCCGCGGCACGTTCCATGAGTCGCATCCCGTTCGCGGGGGAGAGCGTGGCTCCATGCCCGTCTATCAGGATCTGGTGGACTGCTTCGCGCGTTCCGCCTGAGTCGAGCCAACCCTTTAGGGTTTTGCCTTCCAGAGTCTGGAGTAGACTCTGACCGTGTGCCTCGATTTCGAAGCTGTTGAAGAGAGACTGCGAATCTGGGGATGCGTTGGTGTAAATCTTGAACTGAACGGGACCGTGGGCTCGGGGGACCGCAACGAAGTCCGTCGAAACGGCATCCACGCTCGGCAAGCCTCCAGTGCTTGATTCGCGGGTTTCCGCCGACATGAGGACGGTGGCGTTGGTAGGGAGCAGGAGCGCCAGGACCAACGCGATAAACAGATCCACACGACCGCGGTGTCGGTCGTCGAGTGTTCTAAAAGTCATAGCTAAAACTCAGCCCGAAGCTGCGACCTCTCGAATAGGAGGAGTAAAGCAACTGACCAGTCTCGCCGTATGTTCGCTCGACCCTCGGGTCCAGCAGGTTCTTGGCCGCAAACTTCACACTGGCGTGCCGACCAATCTTCTGAGAAGCCACAAAATCCAAGGAAGGGACCGCCTGTTCATAAATGTCGGAGGTGTTGAGCTTTGTGAGAGCGATCCGCGGGCCGGCAATATTGTAAATCACCGACGCGCTGGTGCCCGTCCGTTCACCGGTGTAGCTAAGGTCCAGGTTCAAGATGTAGGGGGACTGATCGTAAAGTGCCCGAGTGCCGGGTAGGTCTGGGAAAAAGCTTCTTTTGACACCGAGATCGTTTGGGGCGATCTGAACCTCAGACTCCACGAGGGCAAGATTGCCGCCAAAGCTGAACGGGCTGAGGGAAGCATCCGCAAACTCGAGGCTTTTGCGTGCCTCAAACTCGATGCCATAGAGTTTGGCATCGCTGTTGAAATAGGTGATGACGTCCCCCTCTTGCTTCACGTTTCCTCGTTCAATGGCATCCTTCAAATCTTTGTAGAAAAGGCTGACGCTGAATAATTCACCGGGTCTGCGGAACCATTCCCACCGGATGTCGTAGTTTCGAATCGCGGTCATATTAAGCAAAGGGTTGCCTTCGACGAAATCGCTGATGATGGGGTCGTAGCTGTAATAGGCGGCCAGTTCCCTGAACCCAGGCCGGGCGATCGTTTGGCTGTAGCTCAACCTGAGGTTCATGTTGGTCACAATCGAATAAATCAGGCCGACGCTGGGGAGGATGTCGACTTGGGTCAGGACGGTGTCATTGGTTTTTTTGGCTGTGATGCTGCTGTCGAGATAACTCACGGAATGAACCCGCATGTCCGTGCTTTCCAGTCGGGCGCCCCCAATGAATTTGAGCTTTTTTACCACAGGCAGTTCCACCATGAGAAATGCCGCTTGGATGCCTCGGTCCGCGTCGTACAAGCTGTCGAATACCTGGAGGTAATTGGCCCACTGAAAACTCACGCTCCGGGCATTCTTTCGAATGGCCTGCAAGCCGAGATTGTTATCGGTGAGGAATTGATTCGGGTCGTTGTTGTAGCCTCCGCCGCCGGAGTAATAAAACTGGCGTTCGTCAAAGACGCGATCGGAGGAGCTGTCGAAGAGCCCCCACTTCAATCTGGCTTCCTCTTCTGTCCAGGAATTGAAGGGCAGGCCCCAGTCCAACTTGAAGTTTTGGTTGCCTTCATCGAGCCCGCGGAAGTAGCGGGTGGGATCCTTGGGATTTGAATTCTTTCCGCCCGATTCATAGCCGCTTCCAGAATCGTTGTCGTTAAAAAAACGGGCATTGGGCTCGTCCTGAGTCGTCTGAGCGAGGCCGATCAACCAATTGAATTGAAGATCTTTCAACGTGGGAAAATGGTGTTCACCCTTGATCTGATAAGTGGTCAGGTTCCTCTCTGTCCAATAGAGGTTGAATTTTCGAAACGAGCCGCCTGTGCTGTTGTTCGCATCAAAGCCTTCATCCTGGATACGAGCATCGTCCACGGCGTTTTGGTTATAAAAGAAAGTGAAACCCAGTTCGTGATTCTCCAGGGGTTTATAACCCAGGTTCACCATTCCGGACCAATTGACCGTGCTCAGGGATCGGGCGTCCCGATAACTATTCTTCAGTTCCGTGCCGGTCTGGTAGCGCCGGGCGACCCCATTTTCGTAGGAAGAGAAATCATGCTTATAGCTCACGCCAGCGAAGTAGCCAAGCAGACCCTCGAACACCGGAACAGAGCTGCCGCCGGCACCCGAGAAGTTGTGGTTCAAAGGTTGAGCCTCATTTCTCGGAGCGAATTCGGTAGCGCCCAGATCCCGGGTCAGGCGATCGAGCCTGAGCTGGCTTTCCATTCTCTGGCTAAACACGGGTGAATTGGTGAGCAGATTTCCGACTTGAGGGGTTGGAAACTGGCCTCCGATGGGCGCCTGTTGACTGAGGGTCGTTGGAAGAGCGCGTCCTCCGTCATCCATGGCGGTCCAATCCAGGCCTCCTCCCTTATAGGTCAGGAATTGTCCGTTGAGATTGGCATTTGGATTGTAGGCCCCGCCCAGGGAAAGGGACAGAAAGGGTTTCTCTGGGAAAGACTTCGTGACGATGTCAATACCGCCACCGGTGTAGGTGCCCGGCTGGTCCGGCGTGAAGGTCTTGGCGACCACCACGCGATCGATCACTTGCGATGGGAACAAGTCGAGCGAAGCGGATTGGCGATAAGGATCAGCCGAAGGGATGTTGGCCCCATTAAGGGTCGTGGAGATATAGCGATCGTTTAGGCCCCGGATCACGGCAGATTTGCCGTCCACAATCGTTGCGCCAGAAACCTTGGAGATGGATTCCGCAGCGTTCCCTGCTCCCAGGCGAGAGAGAAACTCAGAGCCCAACGCTTCGACCATCGCGGATGAATTCTGACGTTCAACCAGGATCTGTTCGCTCTGCTGCGTGAATTCTTCAGCCGTGACCTCGTATTCTTCCATGTCGTAGAATTCGGGCCGCAGATTTCCATTCACGGTGGTGGTCTGGCCAGGCAGCACCCTCACCTCAGTCACGTTTGCGGATGCGAACCCCGATTTGGAAAAGCGGAGGGTCTGCTCCCCGATCGGCACGCCGCTCAACAGGAACCTTCCATTCGCATCTGAATTTCCCGCGAGAGTAGTGCCACGCACAGTGACCACAGCGCCCGAGAGAGGCGATCCATCCCAAGTGCTGACGATGGATCCTGCCACGCTTCCAGCTTCTTGGGAGCGGATGTTGACGCAGAGCATCAAAACCATCGAATAGACCGCAAGAGCGAAGATCCTCATATCATAGAACTCATGTTGTGAGAAAAACCCGCCAAAACCAGGCAGTCGGAACAATGGGATGTCCTATTTCCCGCTGCATGTAGCCATCTTTCTCGGGAAGAAATCCTGGGGACTGTTCAAGTCGTCTGGCATGGAGGGTCGTCTGCCCACGCGGAGGCTCAAGAGCGGTTGGAGGATCGTGCCATCTGCTCCACCTTCTCAAGGTAACGCTGCACATTTTCACGGGGCTTGAGTTTCTGGGCTTTTTTGAGCAGCTCCGTCGCCGGCACGTACTTTTGCGATTGCACGAGCAGCTGGGCATGCTTCACGAACGCCTCCGCCTCGAAACCTTGTATCCCGCCCGCAGTCCGGAAGCGCAGCTCCGCTTTTTCTTTCTGCCCGTTCTTGGAGTAATAGTCGCCTGCGAGCAGAAGCGCCTCGCCATCGAGGGGATCTTTGCGGAGGATCTCCTCCAGTGTTTCAACCGCCTTTTCGCCGGATCCCGCAGACATGGCCGCTTTGGATTCGAGCTTCAAGAGCTTCAATTCGTCCGCCGCGGCGAGAGTCGCGCCGGATTTGCGAATCTTGTCGAATAGCTTCGCAGCTTCCGTCCAGGCACTTCGACTCACCAAAATCTGAGCCGCACGCAAGGCTTTCCCGGGGTTTTGGCCGGTGTCCTTTTCGATGGCGTCGAGGTAGACTCCAAGGGCCAGATCCCGGGAATCCTGAGACATATAAAGATCCCCGAGCAAATAGAGAGTTTGAGGGTTTGCCTTCCCGACCCGTCGCAACATCTCAAGGCTGATGAGCGCTTTGGCAGGCTGTTCCTTTTGGATGTGAATGTTTGCCTGCAAAGACCAGAGGTTCTCGCGTTCGGGATATTGCCTGATCATTTCATCCAGCAGTGCCAGCGCATAATCATAATTGGCCGACGCGATCGAACTTTTCACCAATCCCAACTTGAAATCGACATTCTCAGGCTCGAACACCAAGGCTTCCCGATAGGCCGCCTCTGCCGAAACGTTTCGCCCCTGACTGAGATACAGAAAACCAAGCAAACCGAACACCTTGCTGTCGCCGCCTCCCAGGGCGATGGTGCGTGTTAGCGGTTTCACAGCCTCCGCGTATTTTCCATCACGTGAGAGGACGAATCCAAGGTTTTTGTGGGCTCTCCTAAAATCTGGAAACTTGTCGATAGCGGCTTGAAAGTATTTTGTGGCGTTGGTGAGGTCTTCTCCCTGAAAATGCAGGTTTCCCAAGGTGAATTCGAACACAGCGCTCGAGTCCGGTTTGATGAGGGATGCCAGCTCAGAGCGGGCCTTGACCTGATCCTGACGGAGCAGGGGTGTGATTTTGTCGCGATAGACCGCCTGTTCTTCGGCCGTCATGCGTGGTTCGATTTCGGAAGCAAAACGGTAGCTGCCCATCAGCCGCTTCAGAAATTCAGGGTCGTTCCACAAAGAAGCCAAGTCATGCCCCTCGGGGACGGGCGCAAAGGCCGCTGTGGGAGCAACCGGTCTCGCTTCAACGCTCCCGG
>CANLCA010000209.1 GCA_947487925.1 Verrucomicrobiales bacterium
ACGGTGATGGATGTGAAGTTTTTCTCCGAACTGGGGAGGATGCTTGAGGAAACATCCGTTTTGTACCTGGTTCTCTTCTCAGCGATGATCTTGTTTTTTTCCTATTTCTGGGTTGCGACCCAGTTTAACGAACTTCAAATAGCCGATGATCTGAAAAAGTCAGGTGGCTACATTCCTGGGGTAAGGCCTGGGCAGGAGACGAGCAAATTTCTCCATCGAACAATGAGTCGGATTACGCTCGCTGGCGCGATCTTCTTGACCATCATCGCAGTGATACCGGATCTCATGAACAGGGGGATGGGATTGGATCCCGCCGTGAGTACATTTTTTGGCGGCACCAGCATGCTGATAACGGTTGGAGTCCTGCTTGACACGATGCGGCAGATGGAAACGCACCTCTTGATGAGGCATTACGACGGGTTTTTGAAGAAAGGCCGTATTCGCGGCCGCTTTTGATCCTCGATGATAGTGATTAAGAATGAGCGCGAAATTCGCGCAATGCGGGAAGCGTGCGCGGTCGCCAGTGAAGTATTAGATGCGGTCTGCGGGTTTGTGACCCCAGGCGTGACGACGCGGGACATCGATCAATTTGCAGCAGATCGGATAGCGATCTATGGGGCGAAGAGCGCGTTTTTGGGTTATCGCGGTTACCCTTGCCACATGTGTATTTCGGTGAACGAGCAAGTGGTTCATGGGCTGTCTGGGACCCGTCGAATTCAGTTTGGGGACATCTTGAGTTTGGATGTGGGTGTTGTGCTGAACGGTTTTATTGGGGATAACGCGAGAACGGTGCCCGCGGGCGCCTGTGACATAGAGGCCCAGAAGTTGATCGACGTGACGGAGAAAGCCCTTTACGAAGGGATTTCGAAGGCAGTTGCCGGCAATAGGGTGCGCGATATTTCAAGCGCCATTCAAACGCTGGTGGAAGCGAACGGGATGAGCGTTGTGCGCGAGTTTGTGGGGCATGGGGTAGGTCGCTCGATGCATGAAGAGCCGCAGATTCCGAATTATGTGGATGGGACGAGTTCGCCCAAGCTACGCGCCGGGATGACCTTGGCTATTGAGCCGATGGTGAACCTTGGGCGGGCAGGTGTCGAGATTTTGAAAGACGGGTGGACGGTGGTGACGCGTGACAGGAAACCATCGGCTCATTTTGAGCATACGGTGTTGGTGAACGACGGAAGTCCCGAGATTTTGACATGTCGTTGCGTGAAACCATCCGCGTTGAAGGTGTCGTCGTAGAAGTGGTGGGTCTGGGTGTGGGTCGCGTCGAACTGCCTAACAAGCATCGCGTGCTCGCCCACCTGTCCGGTGAGGCGAGATTGCGCTTTACCAGCTTATCGCCGGGTGAGAGAGTCGTATTGGCCATGTCGCCCTTCGACTTGTCTCAGGGAAGTATCATAGGAAAAAGTTGAAAGATTTATGAAAGTTCGTGCGTCAGTAAAGAAGTTGTGCGAGCACTGCAAGGTGATCAAGCGCAAGGGTGTGATTCGTGTTATCTGCACGAACGCGCGCCACAAGCAGCGGCAAGGATAGAAGGGCCGTCAACCAAACAAAAAGTATGCCTCGTATTATTGGAGTAGATATTCCTGGTGCCAAGAGAATTGACATCGCTCTTCGTTATGTCTACGGGCTAGGCCCGACAAATTCGCTTGCGATCTTGAGCAAGGCCAACATCGATCCCAGCCTGAGGGCCAAGGATTTAAGCGAGCAACAGCTTTCTCAGATAGTGCATGCGATCCAAGATGGAAAGTACGTCATAGAGGGAGATTTGCGCCGGGAAATTGGATTGAATCTGAAGCGGTTGCAAGGGATCAAGTGTTATCGGGGGATTCGCCACCTTCGGAGTCTGCCCGTGCGAGGCCAGCGTACACAAACAAACGCGCGCACTCGCAAAGGACCTCGGAAAACAGTGGGCGTGCAACGGAATCCGAATGCCAAGACCGGCATTCACTGAGGTTCTGTGAAGTGTTTGAGATCGACTATTAGAATTTGACCTATGGCTGACGAGACAATTCCCAAAAAGGCTGCGGGGCCTAAGAATAATAAAAGCGACGCTGCACCGGCGGTGGCGAAAGAGGGTTCAGAGGCAAGGCCGTCGAAAGGGCCCAAAAAGGCCGAAGGCGAGCCTGCCATTGCCAGCGAGGCGGGCGGAGCACCCGCTGCCCCGGCGCTTCCCGTGGCTGCGGCCGCACCTACCGCAGCGGAGTTGCTGGCGGATGCGAACGCAACAAAGAAGATTGTCCGAGCGAAGGGCGCCAAGAACATCACGGTCGGGATCGTCAATATTCTCGCGACTTTTAACAACACCCACGTGACGATCAGCGACATGCAGGGAAATCAGATCAGCTGGTCGAGTGCCGGGCGAGTTGGATTCAGGGGTTCACGTAAGAGCACGGCGTTTGCCGCGCAACAGGTGGCTCAAGATGCCGCGAGGCAGGCGATGGCTCATGGATTGAAGGAAGTCGAGGTCAAGGTAAAAGGCCCGGGATCCGGAAGGGAATCGGCGATTCGCGCCCTCCAAGCTATCGGGCTCGAGATCACCGTGATCAAAGATGTGACGCCCGTTCCGCACAATGGATGCCGTCCCCGGAAAAAGCGCCGCGTCTAAATCGAAGGCCGACAGCGAAAGATGAACTGAAAAGTCTGAGCACAGAAACATTATGGCAAGATATACTGGACCCCGCACTCGAATAAGCAGGCGCTTCGGAGTGCCGATCTTTGGGCCAAGCAAGTATTTGGAGCGCAAAAATTACGGGCCTGGAGTTCATGGCCCCAAGAGTCGGAGGAAGAACACTGATTACGCTCTTGGTTTGATCGAGAAACAGAAACTTCGGTATTATTATGGGTTGATGGAGCGGCAGTTTCGATCTGTTTACGAGCGCGCGTTAAGGAAGCGCGGGGTGACGGGGGAGACTCTTCTGCAGATCTTGGAGACCCGTTTGGACAACATCGTGTACTCGTTGGGTTTTGCGAGCACGCGTCCGGCCGCGAGGCAGATGGTTTCTCACGGGCACATGAAGGTGAACGGGCGGAAGGTGTCCATTCCATCGTACGCACTCAAGGTAAACGATGTGATCGAGGTCCACGCTTCGAATGTGTCGAGGCAGTTGGCCGCAAAAAACGCGGAGCTTTCGACCAGCCGTCCCGTTCCCGAGTGGTTGGCGTTGAACAAGGAAGCGCTGCGCGGAACATTGGTGCGAATTCCGAGCCGCGAGGAAATTCAGCCGATTGGGAATGAGCAGGCGGTCGTTGAATTCTATTCGCGATGATCAGTGAACAGTGTGGATGTTGAAACAAACCAAGCAACAATTATAGGGGCATGCCAGGTCCCACGAAAAGCCTGCTGCCAGATTAAAATTGTTCAATAAAACTATGCCAGTTCGATTAGGAAGATTTGAGATGCCCAAGAGGTTGACCAAGGATGAGTCAACCGCCACCGAAACCTATGCAAGGTTTGTGGCTGAACCCTTTGAAACCGGCTACGGACATACCATCGGCAATTCGTTGCGACGGGTGCTGCTCTCTTCCCTGGAAGGTGCGGCGATTACATCCATCCGCATCGACGGAGCGATGCACGAATTCACAACGGTTGAGGGTGTCATTGAGGACGTCACGGACATTATTTTGAACCTCAAATCGGTTCTGTTCAAGATGCATACAAGGGAGCCTCAGACGTTGCTTCTTTCCGTGCAGAAGGATGGAGCAGTGACTGCGGGTGACATCAAACTGACCCAGAATGTGGAGATTGTGAATCCGAACCAACTCATCTGCACTTTGGACAAGAAGAAGAAATTTGAGATGGAGATGGAGGTTAAAGTGGGCCGTGGCTTTTGTCCTGGTGATGAAAACAAGAAGCCTGAGCAATCCATCGGAGTGATTCCCATTGACTCACTTTTTTCACCCGTGACACGGGTGAAGTATTCTGTGGAAAGTGCGCGCGTAGGGCAGAGGACGGATTATGACCGGTTGATTTTGGATATCAAGACGGACGGACGAATCACCCCTGATGATGCTTTGGTGCAGGCATCAGCGATTCTCCAGCATCATTTGGATGTTTTCGTTGGCTACGACAAGAACGCGATCGAGTTTGAAGAAGTTCACGATAGGCAGGACGATGAGAAGGGCAAGTTGAAGAAGCTTCTCAACATGAGTGTCAACGAGATCGAGTTGAGCGTCAGGGCTGCGAACTGTTTGAACAATGCGAACATCACGACGGTAGGTCAGCTTGCGATGAAGACCGAGGCCGAGATGCTCAAGTATAGGAACTTCGGGAAGAAATCGCTGAACGAGATCAAAGAGAAGCTCACGGCGTTGGGGCTGTCCCTTGGCATGACATTCGACAACGCCTTGCTCGAACCTCCAAAGGAGGAGCCGAAAGAGGAATGATTCGGGTCTCGCCTGTCTGATTCGGGAGCCATTGTACTATTATGCGACATCTTAAGAAAACGGCCAAGCTGGGCCGCACGGGAACTCATCGCAACGCGATGCTGGCGAACTTGGTGACGAGTTTAATAAAACACAAGCGTGTGACAACAACGCTTGCGAAGGCCAAAGCAGCTCGCCCTGTGGCGGAGAAGTTGGTGACGCTTGGGAAGCAGGGCACACTGCACGCCAGGAGACTTGCGTCTGCGAGGTTGAAGGAGCCGGAGGCTGTGAAGATCTTATTTGCTGAAATCGCTCCCGCCCAGAAGGATCGCAAAGGAGGCTACACCAGGATCATCCATATGATGAACCAGAGGCGTGGCGATTCTGCGAGAATGGCGATTTTAGAATGGGTTGAAGGCACTTCGACTGCGAGCGGAGAAACCGCCCCGAGCGAGACTCCCGCTGCTCCCGCCCCAGCTGCTGTCTGAGAAAATCTTGATTTTTCAAGCCCGCCGAAGGCCTGTCTTCGGCGGGCTTTTTTTTGCCCGAATTTTCTTGGTCTCAATCGTCCAAGCGTCTAGTTTCCGTAGCACACACACGCGGAAGACATGAAACAATTTTGACTCGAATATCACCCCCTTCTACTTTGAGCAATTCTGTCCCATGGTGGAGGCTGCTGAATCGCTATCATTGGTTTGTCCTGGTGGTTGCGGCGTTGGGATGGCTCTTTGATTGCCTGGACCAGCAATTGTTTTTGCTGGCTCGTGTTCCAGCGATGAAATCATTGCTTCGTCCAGGTCAGAATGTGGCGGAGTATAGCGGATACGCCACGTCCATCTTTTTGATTGGATGGGCGACGGGAGGATTGGCTTTTGGTGTCCTTGGGGATCGGATTGGTCGCGCCAAAACAATGATGCTGACGATTCTGGTTTACTCGGCGTTCACTGGATTGAGTGCGCTTTCCACGGGATTTTGGGATTTTTCGGTTTATCGTTTCTTGACTGGACTTGGAGTGGGCGGTGAATTCGCGGTGGGCATCTCGCTTGTGGCAGAAGTCATGCCAGACGCGGCAAGAACCTCCGCACTGAGTCTCCTTCAGGCTTTATCCGCGATTGGAAATGTTTCAGCCGCCTTGATCAGTATCGGATTCGGTGATTTGGAGTCCTCTGGAATTATCAAGGCAGGGACTGGCTGGCGTTGGATGTTCGTGATCGGCGCGTTCCCCGCGCTCCTGGCCGTGGTGATTCGTGCCAGGCTGAAGGAACCCGAGAGGTGGCAAAAGGCGGTGACCGCCGGCCGTGGAAAGGTGACGCCGGGCAGTTATGCCGAACTCTTTGGCAATCCTCGCTGGAAGAACGGCGCAATTGGGGCAGGAATCTGCGTTCTCGGAATCATTCTAATGGCATTTCTCGGACTGGCCCACTGGCCAAAACTGAGCATAGGAGTGTGTTTAGGGGCAGGGGCTATAGCCTTTGGATGGATGAGCATCATGGGGGATCGACAATGCAAGTCGGTTTGGCGGAAAAATGCGGTCGTCGGATTGCTGCTGGCGTGCGCGGGCGTGATAGGATTGTGGGGGATTGCCT
>CANLCA010000210.1 GCA_947487925.1 Verrucomicrobiales bacterium
CCCTGTTCTCTTGAAGTGCGCATCTCGGGCGGCGGCGCAATCCACCGTTGCTGTCACCTGAGGCACGCCAAGCCCCAATACCCCGCGGCTAGTGCAGGCGGCCCCTGGTCCCACCCCGATCAACACCCCTGCCACGCCGCAACCCATCAATTCCAATGTCACCGAGTACGTCACCGCGTTGCCAATGAACACGGGTATCCTCAGACTGCGGGTGAACGCCTCAAGTTCCAGGGATTTGTATTGCGATGAAATGTGCCGCACCGTAGAGACGGTGGATTGAACCACAAAAAGGTCCGCCCCAGCCTCCTGTGCGATCGCCGCAAACCGCTCCGCCTTCTGCGGTATGGAACTCACCGCCGCTAGTGATCCTGCCTTTTTGAGTTCCGACACGCGGCGGCTGATCAGTTCCTCCTTGATCGGCTCCAAATAAATCTTCTGGATGATGGCCGTCACATCCTCCTTGCTAGCCTTCACAACTCTCTCGATCGCTTCCGATGGGTTCTCGTAGCGTGTCTGAACCCCCTCCAAATTGAGAACCCCCAAGCCTCCGTGACGGCTCATCTCCACGCAAAATCGGACGTCCGTCACGCCATCCATCGCGCTCGCAATCACCGGGATTCCCAAGCGGATTGTCGATCCGTCCTTCTTGGGGATATGGAAGCTCGTGTCCACCTCCGCAGGGTTTATCGTGACATCGCCCGGGACCAGAGCTATCTCATCAAACCCGTAAGTGACCCGCGCCTTCCTGTTTCGTCCAATCCACATTCCCATGTTCTTGTCTTTTTTAAGTTGTTTTCAGATCCGGCCCGAAATTCACCACTCGTCGTCCTGCAATCCGCACCTTCCAGCCTCTCAAAAATCAACCGCCTCATTCATGCCGCCGCATTGAGGACATCGAGAACAATCCACATCGGCATCGTCCGTGTAAACAAAGGCGCATTGTTCACAACGAAATACATTGTCCTCTGTCGGGACCGGCTCGAAACGACGACTCCGAAGGTCGTAGTATATTGCGGTGCCTGAAAGCGCAGCAAGCAAAGAAAGGACGTAGATGAAAATCAGCCAATCAGGGGACATTTGCTTGACTTTCCAAACATAATAATTTCAGAAACTCCGGTCAGTGGAGGCGGCGCCAGAGATCTGCCACGGAAACGCCACGTTCCCCCAATCAAGCACAGCTGTCCGGTTCGTCCCAGTCTCGTGTTGAAAACGCATTCTTCTGGCATGCTTCAAAGCCTCCTGGTCCGCCGCCGCCCAACCACTCGAATCCAGCAGCCGCGCGGAATGCACAAATCCGTCCCCGTCCACTCCCAATTGCACCACACTGCTGCGAACTACCTGCGGGGAAGCCAAAACCGGCGCAGTGGCCCCGCGCAAGATTGCTCGCCTCGCCAACCCTCCACTCAAGCGCACCACGGTCACCCCTGAAGTCCCCGATGCCGTGCCCAAGTTCGAAAAGTCCGAGGACGGTCTTTCTACAGTAGTGAATCCCGAGCGCTGCCCCCCGTCACGGATCCCCTCTGTTCCAGAAACCGGGTCGAACAATCCCACGCTGCCCTGCAACCAGCTCGGCGGCTCCATGAGGGAGGTCAGCGCTGGCGCCCCGGCCGAGCGAACCAAGCTGGCCCTTGCCGAAAACCCGGACCGATGTGCCACGGCAAACAGGGCCGGGTCAATCCGACCCACCCCGGCCATGATCCCCTCCTCCCGTGCGGCACCCATGACCATCGCAAGCCTGGACGGCGCATCATGGCCAGGGATTCGCGTTTCCCCAAACTCCCGACGCGACAACGCAAAAACGAGCAGGACTTGGAAAACAAAAACCCCGGTTGTCGCCGCAACCCATTGACGGATTGACCACTCGTTTTTTCCCTCGTCGATGCTCACTTCACGCCCCCGCGTTCCTCCCCCAACAAAGGCCGACTCGCCAGAAGGATGTCCTTGATGCCAGCATCCGTGGCCAGTTGCCTTAATTCCACCAGTTTTTGCAGATCCAAACGTCGATCCGCCTGAATGACGAGAGTCAGCCCGGAGTTCGCGGCTCGCACAGCCGCCTCGAGGTGCCTCTTCAATCCATTGGTGTCCCCCACCAGTTGGTGGTTGTAAAAAATGCGTGAATCACGATCCACCATCACCGAAACCGTCGCGTTGGTCACTCCGGCAAGCTGGGTGCCGGTGGCTGTGGGAAGCTCGATTCGAACACCTGGAACAAAAAACAAGGAGGTGTGCAGAACAAACAAAAGGATCATCACAAAGAAAAGCCCTGCCCAGGGAGCCACATCCAACTGGCCTTGAAATGCCTTGCAGTGCCTTGGAAACCTCATGGCGCCTTACTGTTATTGCCACTGTCGCTCAAGTAGTTGAGCATCTCCGTCGAGGCTTTTTCCATGTCCAGGACGATCGCGTTCACCCGGCTCACCAAGTAATTGTATCCGGCGTAGGCTGGAATGGCCACCGCCAGCCCGGCGCCTGTCGAAAGGAGGGACTCCCAAACACCGGGCGAGACCAGATGCATCGGAATATACGGCCCCTCCCTCGCCATGACTTCGAAGACCTTGACAAATCCCAGCACCGACCCCAACAACCCCATGATGGGGGCAATCTGCGCAATAGTTGCCAAAACGCTCAGCTTTTCCTCCAGTCGGGGCACCTCAGACAACCCGGCCTCCTCCAAGCCTTCGCGCATGCGATCCCGCCCTCGCTCCCGGCTCAGAATGGCGATCCTCACCAATCGCGCCACCGGACCCGGTGTCGCCTCACAAATGGAAATCGCTTCCACGACGTTGTCGCGCTTCAAAACATTGCGCACGCCGTTCAAAAACTCAGCGGAGTTGATTTGAGCGCGATGGTAGTAAAGCAGACGTTCCACGAACACAGCCACCGCCACGGCGCTCACAACAAATAACACCCACACCATCGGGCCCCCATGAGCGATCAGTTTCGGCAGCAACATCACCCCGTTATAATCTGCGAGCCCCAAACTGCAAGCCGGCTTTGCCTCTGGGCTCCCCTAACTCCAAACGAATAAATCGGTGTCGGACCGAGCTTTAAAGAGAATTATTTTTCGGGGCGTTTTGGGAGTCACCCGTAATCGAATTCCCTAGGCCACCCCGATTTGTATCGACAACGCATCCCCTTCGGCAAAGCGATCTTTCGCCCCTGTTCATGCTTCCCCTCGCGCTCTTTGTTCTTGCCTGCGACTCCAACCAACGGAATGGTCTGGCCCATGGAAAAGCCTGATCAACTCCGTGAACTGTTCCGAATGCAGCGCGCCCTGAATGAGCGAATCGGCGTGCGAACCGATGCCATGTCGTCTGAAGAACAAATCAAGTGGGTCCTCAACTACTGCCGCGCCATGTCCCAGGAAATGGCGGAGCTCACCGATAGCGTCCCCTGGAAATGGTGGGCCAAATACCAGCAATTCGATGTCCAAAACGCCCGCGTGGAGGTCGTTGATCTCTTCCATTTTCTTATTAGCACAGCCCAGGTGCTCGGGATGAGCGCCGACGATGTGTTCAATGCCTATACGAAGAAAAATGAGGTGAATCTGAAACGACAAGATTCAGGTTACACCCAGAAGGATCAGGACGATTCGAAACACATTTAGGCGACTCGGATCGGCGCCATCCCTTCATACCGGGGAGGTCATGGTAATGCATTTCGGGAATTATTTCTTGCCGTTTCAGGCAGAAATCAAACCGGTGACTCCAGCTGGAAATCCGGCTCCGAGATGGATTCGATCTTAAAACGCCAGTTGAACGGGGTGAAGATTGACAAAGGCCTGAATGAAAGAGGCTTGACGAGGAATGAGACAGTTCCTTTATGGATCTGGTCAGCGACTTGAAATGACTTTATCGCCAGGACGTTGCGATGATTCGTTATGGGCAACTGCCGTTTGAAGGCTCAATACTAGACGATGCGCAACGCGACTCCACTGCCGATGCTGCCTCCAGTGCCTCGTGCTTGGCGCGCTGAAGTTGGCGAAATTCTGGTCACGGAGACGCAGATTCGATCCCGGGTTAGGCAACTGGGGGCGGCTATTTCTCGGGATTTCAGAGGGCGCGAACTCACCCTCGTCGCCCTGCTGAACGGTTGCGTGGTGTTCCTCGCCGACCTCATCCGACACATGCCAATTCCATTGCGCCTCGATTTCATGGGTATCTCAAGCTATCGCGCAGGAACTACCTCCGGGGATCTGCTCCTCACCAGACAGCTCCAAATCGACATTCGTGGACGCGACGTGCTACTGGTCGACGATATCCTCGACACCGGCGGCACCCTCCACAATGCTCTTTCGAGCCTGAAGGAACTCGGCGCCGGTTCGGTGAAAATTTGCGTTCTTCTCGATAAACCGGCTCGGCGCAAGCGCCCCGTTCAGGCTGACTACATTGGGTTCACCATCCCCGATGAATTTGTCGTGGGTTACGGCCTTGATTTCGCTGAGCGATTCCGCAATCTCCCTTTCATAGGCGTTCTGAAGACTCCTCACAAACCCAACCAATGACGGTTCAAGTCCAATTCTTTTCCTACTTTAAGCAACTCGCGACCGAGGACCCTCTGACTCTGGTGCTTCCTCAGCACGCCACCGTGGAAGATCTTTTGACATGTCTCCGGACACGCTACCCAAAGTTGGCGACGCTCAATCGCTCAACGCTAGTAGCCGTAGGCGTGGAATATGCCGCACCAAACCAGGTGCTCCATGAGGCTGACGTGGTTTCCCTCTTCCCTCCCGTTCAGGGCGGCTGAACAGGCAGGCGAACAATGCTTTTAATATCACCGACAAATCAAATATATAACACGTTGATGTATAAACGGTTAATCAACATAAACTCCCGCCTTAAAGCCCCGATTCAATGACCCGCGAGATCCGCCTCACTTCAGAGCAAATAGTGGAATCAAGCTGGATTGCATCGCGCCCCATCTTAGTCGACTCAGGTGCCTGCGTCTGCTTCGTGGGCTCTGTGCGGGGCACCGAGCACGGAGCCCCCATCCTAGGCATCCTTTACGAAGCCTACGACGCCATGGCACAGCATCAATTCCACAAAATCCTTGATCAAATCGAAAGCCGTTGGCCGATCCAATCAATCCGCTTGGTCCACAGAATCGGCCGTGTTTGCGCGGGTCAACCCTCCATCGTTGTTGAAGTCACGTCCACCCACCGCGCCGAAGCCTTCGAGGCTTGCCAGTTCCTTATTGAAGAAATGAAGCAGCGAGTACCCATCTGGAAGCAGCCCTTACTCTGAATTTTTCGAGCCTTTCTGACCGCTTTCATTGACCCCCACCGCAACTTTCTCTAGCCTCGGTTGTATAAATGGTCACGGGAAATCTTGATTGAATGGCGTTTGCATCCATAAAATTTTTGTTGGAACAGGCCGGCTTGACGACTCAGGCCGAGTTCGACTCCCTATGCAAAGCATGGCGCGCAGCTGTTGAAAACGGGTCCACAGACACTCTCCTGACCTTCATCAGCCGCGAAAAGGCAGTCACCGAGGATCAACTTCTGCAAAACCTCGCCAGGATCTTGAACTGGCCCTACCTGGACCTTCCCCGGCTGGAGATCAGCAACGAGGCGAGAAAAAAGATATCCACGAAGGTCGCCTTCCAATTCAACGCCCTCCCCACCGTGTTTGAAAACGACCGTCTCCAGGTCGCCGTCAACAACCCGTTCGACACCGCCCTCCTCAACGCCGTCCAGTTCGATGCGAAATGTCCCGTTGAATTCGCTCTCGCCCCAAGGGTTGAAATCGAAAAGGCCCTCAAAAAATATTATGGCGTCGGGGCCGAAACCCTCGATGAGATTGCCCAGGACGAACCGCTGGAACTACTGGTGGGCGAAGACAAAGAAATCACGGAAAGCGATCAGGAAGCCAGCGTCATCAAATGCGTCAACCAAATCATCTGGGAAGCGTTCAAGGACCGCTCCACGGATATCCATTTTGAGCCCGCGGAAGA
>CANLCA010000211.1 GCA_947487925.1 Verrucomicrobiales bacterium
CCCATTTACCACGTTTGACAGGAGATGTACGGGTGGGGTTTGACGTGACGGTCAGGACGCTGGCTTGGGTGAGCAGTCCCCCGCGCTCCTTGGATGGCAGGGTTACCCTCACGAACTCGTCCGCCCGGTCCCGCCTTCGCCCGGGTCGTCCACCGTCTGAATTCTGGAACACTTGTTCACCGAGACCGTAATGCTGCGCCAAGGACCGGTTGACGTAGGTGTAATCCGCTTCAACCAAGTCCAGAACGCTGCGGTCTTCCCGAACGATTTCAGCGAGAAACAATTCGGTCTCACGAAGCATGGAGCGGCGAAGGCGTTCATCAAAGCTCGGGAAGATCGCCGCGTCCGGTTGGAATGTCTTAAGACGTTGGAGTTGGAGCCACTGAAGCCCAAAGTTTTGGACGAGCGCTTCCGCCTTGGGATCTTTGAGCATCCGACGGATTTGGGCCTCCAACCCCGCCGTCAGTTTCTTAGCCCCCGCCAGGGCCAGCAGTTCGTCGTCTGGAGCGGTGCTCCACAGGAAATAACTGAGCCTCGAGGCGATCTGAAATTCATCCAGGAGACGCGGTTGTTTTGTTCTACGCCGGTCGTCCAATTCGGCACGGAACAAGAATTTGGGAGAACAAAGAACCGTCTTGACGACCGCTTTTAGGCCGTGCTCGAACTGGTTGTCGGGGCCGCTTTTTCCCTGGGCGAATGCTTTCTCATAACGCTTCAGATCCTCGTCGGTTGGGGGTCTTCGAAAGGCGCGTGTGAGCCACCATTCCAGGATCATTTTCACGCGGTCATTTTCGGGCTTTTCGGGGGCAATAGCTCCCACCCGTTTCATGAAACCACTGCGAGTGTCAGCAGGTCCGACGACTTTGAACTCGTTGATGAAGAGCATGCGGTTGGTCGTGTCGGGCGCAGCGTTGTCGAAGCGGGCGGCAAAACGGTGCTCCCCCTTGGAAAGGTCCAGGGTTATCTCGTAATCTTTCCACTGGTTGGGAGTGTTGGTCACGGCAACAGTCTTGAGCTCCTTTTCTCCGACTCGCAGGGTCATATTTGCCGGCTCGAGCGCCGCCGTGTTGGTGGCTGCGGCGCGAACTCGGAACACGTAAGAACCAGCGATTTTGATATCATGCTTCACAAACAACTCCGCTGGCGAGTTGGTGAGAGGTCTCGTGCCGTTTTCCGAACCGTTGTAGGAGGGCTCCAGGAAGATCGAGTAGGTTGTGCGGGAGGGTGGTTTCGGAAGAGGTAAGAGAATGGCTCGATCCGCGATCGCCTCCGCGGCGTCCAAGTAACGCTCCAAGTGAACGGGAGAAATGCTGAGGACATCGCCGATATTGTCGAAACCATGGCCGATGTCGTCGGCCGGGAAACTCTCGGAGGGATTAAAATCCACATCCAGGAGATCGCGCACGGTGTTGTTGTATTCGGTGCGATTGAGCCTGCGAACCGTGACCTTGCCGGGGTCCATGGGCAACTTGGCTTCGGCTCGCGCGAACGACTCCGTGATGGCTTGGTTAAACAGCTCGATATCTTGCGGAGAGGGTTTGAGAGGGTGTTTTGCGGGAGGCATTTCCCCCGTGTTGATCTGCTGCAAAATTGTGCGCCACTTCTTGTTCTCCTTGAGAATATCGCGGTCGTCCTTGGTCTGTTTCAGGTCGAGGTCGGCCTTGGTGTGTTTCCCGCCGTGGCATTCGTAACAATGCTTTTCCAGAAACGGGAGAGCCACCTTTCTGAACTCCGCGGCGACGAGAGCCTGCGCCGCCGCGCTCAGGCATAGCGCGAGCGCAACCTTTGAGATGGTGGCAGATCGTTTGGGCACGCAACAATTTCTTAGGGCCAAATCTGACGTCACTATTCACCGGTTTTTCGAACAACGCAAAGGCGAAGTTTCAGACGAGAGCTAGGCCGCAAAGCCGAAACGAAACTTTTCCTCCTCCGGCTTGATGCCAAGCGAGGCGCAAATATGTTTTGAAGCCAGCATGCCTGCGGCGTTCTTGACGAGCCGATCAAACGCTGGCTTTGGTAAATCCACACCCTCATGTTTGATCGCTTGGATTGCGAGTTGTCGCTCCAACAATTCCTCAACGAATTCCTCGCAGGCAACGGGGTCATCCGTGGAGTAATGGTTGGCCTGTTTGTGCTTTCGCAGCTGCGTTGTGTATTCGATTGTATACTTGGGTATCATAGCTTGTTTTGAATGAAGTTTAAGAGCGTTGTATCCCCAGTGTACCGTGACGCAGGAGCTTGGCTCACCGCAAGTTGGTGACGAATCCACAAATCTTGCCGCACCCTCTCTCGGCACGAGTGTTTCTGGCAGGGGTTCGCCGTGTCAAACGGGTTCAGGAGCACTCTTTTTGCGCGCGTGACCCATCCATCGTGGGGTGCAGTCGGTCGTCGATAAGCATTGTCCTCACCTGCCGTTTTGATTTGCGTCAACATAATTGGCAGGTCCCGGGCGGGTAGACAATTTATGACCACAGACGAGCAACCCACGGTGAGGCGCGTTCGCACTTCTTGGCCACGGTGTTGCAAATGAGAAGAAAAAATATCCTGGGAAGGGCGCTCCTCACACTCGCGCTTGCCTTAGCGACGGGCGGCTTCATTGCTGCGGGAGCTGACATCACCAAACCCACTGGTCCGGCTGCCAAGGGCACCGACCCCACCGTTGTGGGGCAGGAAGTTGCGGTGCTGACGCAGGCGCCGATGGTGCCGCCTCCCATCAAACGCACGCGACCGACCAAGGTGCTTGTCAGGCTGGAGGTCCGTGAGGTGATCAAGAAGATGGCCGACGGTGTGGACTACCTGTTTTGGACGTTCGGCGGCGATGTGCCCGGCAGTTTCATCCGCATTCGAGAGGGCGACCTGGTTGAATTCACGCTGGCCAATCACCCGTCCAGCAAGATGCCGCACAACATCGATTTGCATGCGGTCACAGGGCCAGGGGGTGGCGCGGCCTCATCGTTCACGGCGCCGGGGCACTCATCGCAGTTTTCATTCAAGGCTCTCAACCCCGGGCTCTACGTTTACCATTGCGCGACGGCGCCCGTGCCGATGCACATTGGGAACGGGATGTATGGCCTCATTTTGGTCGATCCGAAGGAGGGGTTGCCTCCCGTCGACCGGGAATACTACGTGATGCAGGGCGAGTTCTACACCCAGGGCAAATACGGGGCCGAGGGACTGCAGAGTTTCGACCAGGAGAAGGCCACCGATGAGAGGCCGACATACGTGGTGTTCAACGGGTCAGTGGGCTCGATGGTTGGGGACAAGGCCATCACCGCGAAGGTCGGCGAGACCGTGCGACTCTACATTGGCAACGGTGGGCCCAACCTTCTCTCCTCGTTCCACGTCATCGGTGAAATCTTCGATCTCGTGTATCCAGAAGGCGGCACCATTGCTTCGCAGAAAAACGTGCAAACGACGCTTGTTCCCGCAGGCGGTTCGGCCATTGTCGAGTTCAAAGTGGAGGTGCCAGGCACGTTTATTCTGGTGGACCATTCCCTTTCCCGCGCCTTCAACAAAGGCGCGCTGGGCATGCTGAAAGTTTCTGGCCCTGAGAACTTGCTTGTCTATTCAGGCAAGGAAGTGGATGCGGTCTATCTGGGCCGCCAAGCTGAGGCGGGGAGCGAGTCGGAGAAAAAGGTTGCGTTGCTTCAGGCGCAAATGAAGGAAGCCATCAAGACCGATCCGCGCATCGCTGGGTTAACCAAGGAGATCCAGATCGAGAAGGGGAAACAAGTCTTCATGCAAACATGCTTCGTCTGTCACCAGATTGAAGGGCAGGGGATTCCAGGCCAAATCCCACCCCTGGCGAAGTCCGACTTCCTGATTGCCGACAAGGAACGTTCCGTGCGTACGGTCTTGCAGGGATTATCGGGTGAGATCACGGTGAATGGAAAGAAATACAACGGCCAGATGATTCCGCTGAACTATCTTTCTGACGAAGATATCGCCAATGTTCTCACCTATGTGCGCAACAGCTTTGGCAACTCGGGAGACGCGGTGAGCGCCACGGAAGTGCGGCGCATTCGCAACGAAGCGCCCCCGCCTTCGAATCCTTCCGATAAATATGAATGAAGGCCGGGTTTTTCAGAAGTCATGAGATCGCCATTCCAAACGGACATCATCCTTGTTGGCTTGTGGCTGGCGCTGGGCTTGATGCTGACGGAGGGAGCTGCTGCCAGCTCCCACTCCGTCCGGATGGCCCTGGTCCCCGCCGGGCTTTATCGACCCCTATTTCGGAGCGACACTGATCCCAAAGTGGTCGCAGTCGAATCGTTCCACCTCGATGCTTGGCCCGTCACGAACGCGGAGTTTCTGGAATTCATCCAGGCCAACCCACGTTGGCGTCGTTCGCGGGTGAAACGGCTTTTCGCGGACGAAAATTATTTGAGAGCCTGGACCGGTGACTTCGAGTTTGCTGGCAACGTGCTCAGCAATGCCCCGGTCACTTTTGTCTCTTGGTTCGCGGCCAAGGCGTATGCGTCGTGGCAGGGCAAACGCCTGCCGACAGTGGCCGAGTGGGAATACGCCGCGAGCGCCAGCCCGACCCGGCCCGACGGGGAGAATGACGCCGAGTTCCAAAAGCAACTTGGCGCCTGGTATTCGACCCCCGCAGCCACGCAGCTCGTGTCGACGGGTGGCCGACCGGCAAATATGTACGGCATCCACGATCTCCACGGCCTTGTTTGGGAGTGGGTCGCCGACTTCAACACGGCGATGGTCACTGGCGATGCGCGGGGGGACACCGGGTTGGATCGGCAGCTGTTTTGCGCGAGCGGTTCGCAAGCCACGAAGGACGTCGGAAATTATGCGGCGTTCATGCGATTCGGGTTCCGGAGCAGTCTGAAGGCGGACTACACGGTTCACAACCTCGGCTTCCGCTGCGCTAAGGGTTTATGAACCCTCTGAGCATCCTGTTGCTTGGCATCGCCGCGCTCGGCTTTTCTTGTGCCGATTCGCCCCGGATCGCCCCGATCGCAGGCAAGCCTGTCTGCTGCGCGACCAACAGCGAGCCTGCGACAGCGTTCACGGACAAATCCCTCTACCAGGTCGATTCGCTTTGGACAAACGATGGGGCACAGCCGTGGAAACTCAGCGCGCTCCGCGGCCGCGTGCAAGTCATGGCGATGTTTTTTGCCAACTGCACCTATGCCTGTCCTCTCATTGTGAACGACATGCGGCGCATTGAAGCGGCCTTGCCAGAGGCCATGCGGGCTCGCGTTGGATTCACCCTCATCACCATCGACACCGAGCGCGACATGCCGGACGCGCTGCGCGCTTACCGATCAGCAAACAAACTTCCTCTGAGTCGCTGGACACTGCTTCACGGCACACCCGACGACACGCTCGAGCTGGCGGCGTTGCTCGGAGTGAAGTTCAAACGGGATGCTTCCGGCCAGTTCGCCCACTCAAATCTCATCACTGTTCTGAACCGAGAAGGCGAAATCATCCATCAGCTTGCGGGCTTGAATCAGAACCTTCAAGAGACGATTGAGCGTGTTTCGAGCGCCGCCCAGGATCCCGCCAAGCGGAGCTCTCCCTCTGGCTTGCAATAGGGGTGGTATCGCGTATTCGCACACTTCGAGGACGTGCGGCCAGAGGACGTGCCTCTGCAAAGGCTCTTGGTGGGCTGCGGTGCCAGTCGGAACGTCTGATGCCATGAGTCTGGGTGGAAATTCAGGTCAGTTCCACCCTTGAGCCATCCGATGGTCCAAGGGGAACAAGTCTTGGCTGGTCGTGTTGCCACTCTGATAACGCGGAGCTGAGCGACCGGGGTCAGACAGGCATGGTGGATCGTGAACAAGCCTGCCCAACTCCCTGCCAGATCCAATCGCAGGAGCTGAGCGGCGGTTCGTCTCGAGCGTCTGGTTCGAATTCGTTTCGGCTTCACCACAGAGAACACAGAGTTCACAGAGAGTTCAAAGTTTGAACCGCTCGACCGGCGACGGATGCTC
>CANLCA010000212.1 GCA_947487925.1 Verrucomicrobiales bacterium
CAGAGTACGTGTTCGGTGGCTGTCCAATGAATTGGAGGTTTGGTTTCACCGGAGAGACCTTGTGCCGTTGGTCCGCGGAACTGGGGCCAGTTTTCCGCGCAAGCGACTTCGGCGGTGAGGAATACCAGTGCCGCCGACATGAGAATGGAATGTTGTTTCATGGCTAAGTCCCTTCATCTTGGATTGAAACACGGGGTGTGCTCAAGAAAGATCGAATTCCGAAGTGGTGGGTTTTGACGGGGCCAGTGATCCCTACCCGAGTTTTTCAACCGACGGTGAGAGCCCGGGTCGTAGCGGATTTTTGAAACCAACTCACGACCTTTTGTGTCCTTACCGAACTATGGACATCTTGCTCAGCTTTTTCATCGGATTGGGACTCAGCGCCTCTTGCGGGTTTCGTGTTTTTGTGCCGTTGCTCATCATCAGCGTTGCGGCGTTCTCCGGCCAAATGACTTTGGCGCCTGGGTTTGCCTGGATAGGTTCTTCTCCTGCGGTGATTGCTTTTGGGATCGCCACGCTGCTCGAGGTTGGGGGGTATTATTTTCCGTGCGTGGACAACATTTTGGACACGGTGGCGACTCCGGCCGCGGTCGTTGCGGGTTCGATTGCCATGGCTTCTATGGTATCCGGGATGGATCCGTTCTTGCAGTGGGCATTGGCGATTATCGCGGGGGGTGGCGTGGCGGGTCTCATACAAGGCGCCACGGTGGTGACGAGAGCGGCATCGAGCCTCACGACCGGAGGGGTTTTGAATCCGTTGGTTGCGACCGCGGAGCTCGGGGGGGCGGTCCTCGGTAGCGTCTTGTCGATGGCTGCGCCGATATTCATGGCCGTGTTAGTGACTGTGGCGATTCTTCTGATCTCCGTTTGGTTTTCGAGGAGGAAGGCGACATTGGTGGCATCGAGGGCCTGAGTTTTGATGGTAGCCAGTCCCAGGACGCTGTTTTTTCAAGAATCCAAGGAATCCTATGGCTGAATAAAACTGGGTGCTCAGGCTCGACAGCCTCTTGCCTTTGGCCGCAAGCTCCAGGATACTGTGGTTGTGAACGTGACCGTTACACAGCTCACGGAACAGATCATAGCCTCCTACGCGAGGGTGGGAGGCATCAACCACATCGACGGAAAGAATCTGCCTTCCAAGTTTGCCATCGCACAGATCACGGTCGACCTATTGCAACTGCTCTTTCCGGGTTTTTTCCAAGATCGCCCGGTTCACTCTTCAGAAATCAAGGTAGAGACAGCAACCCTCATGCTTTCGGTGGCAGAACGACTCGAGGACGAGATTCATAAGAGCCTTGAAAGCTCTAGTAATCAACAGCCTAGAAGCCGGGATCAACTCCGGAAAGAGGCCCACCATCATACGATGGAGTTTTTGAGTCAACTTCCGCGGGTTCGTGATGTGTTGCAGACAGACGTCGAGGCTGCTTTTAATGGTGATCCAGCCGCTCTGAGTCGCGAAGAGATTATTGTGGCCTACCCTTGCATAGAATCCATTGCTGTCCAGCGTCTGGCGCATGAATTGTATAATTATCAGGTCTCTTTGATTCCAAGGATTATGACGGAATGGGCCCACGGGCGCACCGGCATGGACCTGCATCCTGGAGCGCGAATAGGGACCCACTTTTTCGTGGACCACTGCACGGGTACAGTCGTTGGCGAAACCTGCATCATCGGGAACCATGTGAAGATGTTCCATGGAGTCACACTGGGGGCGACATCGACCTCAGGAGGGCAGCAGCTCAAGGGGGTTAAGAGGCATCCCACTCTTGAGGATCACGTCACGATTTATTCAGGGGCGGTGATTCTTGGGGGAGACACTGTGGTGGGCACGGGGAGCACGATCGGTGGCAACGTCTTTCTGACTCATAGCGTCCCGCCGAACTCACTCGTGCTTGCGGATGAGTTAAAAATGAAAATCATGAACAAACGAGAACGGGCGGCTCTGGTGGTTGACTTTCAGATTTGAAGCTTTGTGAAACCCATCAAACCTCGGTTCCTGACCGCGATCACCCTGCTGTGCTTAATTTCTTCCTGGAACTCGTTCGCGCTGGTGTCCGCCCTGTCAGCGGAAAAACGTCCTGCTAAAGCAGCCCGGGAATCCGCCCCTCCGCGAGGTAAAGCCGGGAAGGTTCTGGAAGGTATCGAATCCCTGACAGCGAGGGTTCAATCTTCCGTGGTCACCATTACATCCACGGCGCGAGACGGAGGGCAAGGAGGCGTCGGAACCGGGTTCGTGATCGATGCCTCAGGATTGATCGCCACGTGTTTGCATGTTGTCGGCGAAGGCCGGACCACTTCGATCCAGCTGGGCGCGGGAAACATCCTCGAAATGACGGGGATGTACGCCTGGGATCGGAAGTTGGACCTGGCGATCATTCGAGTGAAAACCGGGGGGCTGTCCGCCCTTCCTCTGGGGGACTCAGCAACTCAGGCCCAGGGGACCTCAGTCATTGCCGTCGGCAATCCCCTGGGGCTTCGGCACAGTGTTGTTCAGGGGTTGATCTCCGCCAAACGCGAGTTTGATGGAGTGGAGATGCTCCAGCTTGCTATCCCTGTAGAACCGGGAAACAGCGGAGGTCCCGTGATCGACCGGGAGGGTCGTGTTCAAGGAATTCTCTCCATGAAATCCGCTCTGTCCCCAAACCTGGGTTTCGCCATTCCTGTCGATGCCCTGAAGACTTTGCTCGAAAAACCCAATCCGGTTCCGTTGGAGCGTTGGCGGTCTCTTAATGCATTGGATTCGGCAACCTGGGCTGTGTCTTCTGGCGCGAATTGGACACAACGCCCCGGACGCATCGAGGTTTCTGGAATGGGTTCCGGTTTTGGCGGTCGAACTCTCTGCTTAGCGGTTCGGGCGGTTCCTGGACCGGTTTGCGAGCTCTCAGTCCTCGTGCGGCTTGGGACAGAAGAAGGCGCAGCGGGACTGGTGTTTGGGTCCGATGGAGCTGACAAGCATTACGGATTCTACCCTTCAGCCGGCCAGTTGCGCCTCACGCGATTTGATGGGCCGACCGTTTTTAACTGGAACATCCTTAACCAGGTCAGCAGCAGCGCCTACAGGCCTGGAGCGTGGAATGAACTCAAAGTGCGCCATGAGGAGGGCCGCATCCGCTGTTTCGTCAACGGACAACTGGTGATCGAGTCCAACGATCAGGGTCTGCCCATGGGCCGAGTTGGCTTGGTTGCATTTAGGGAAACTCCGGCCACATTCCGATCCTTCTTGGCCGGTTCGCAACTCAAAGCAGAGGTTCCGTTGGATGGTGAAGCTCTCCGCGCGCTAATTGGCAAGCCCGTTTCCCCTGAAACGGCGCACCTCCGTTCGCATTCTGGGACCTCCCAGGCCCTTCACGAGCGCGCTGCTGAGTTGGAAAAGGAGGCTCGGCAGCTCAAAGCCCTCGCTTCTGAGATCCATCAGGAACGCATCCAAACAGAGCTCGCCTCCCTTTTTAAGCAGGATGAGGCCGGGGTGGATCTCGCGCAGGCGGCGCTTTTGGTAGCCAAACTCGACAACCCGGAGTTGGACGTCGAGGCTTACCGTGCCGAGATTGGAAGGATGGCCGCGGAAATTTCAACTCGCTTCGGCCTCGAAGCGCCTCTGGTCGATCGTTTTCGAGTGCTCGGAGACTACCTTTTCAAGGAGAACGGCTTCCACGGCAGCCGGACGGAGTACTATGATCGAGCTAATAGCTATCTGAGCTCTGTGATCGACGATCGTGAAGGGATTCCCATCACGCTTTCGATTCTCTATATGGAGTTGGCCCGTGCCATTGGCGCGACCAATGTTGTGGGGATTCCTTTACCGGGGCATTTTGTCGTCAAACAAACAACTCCCTCCCCGAGTGCAGGCCTCATCGATGTTTTCGATGGAGGGCGGACGCTGACATATGCCGAGGCTGATGCGCTTGCCTCTTCGCATTCCGAAGTGCCAGTGCGCAGTGAATTCATGGCTCCCGCGACAAAAAAGGAAATTGTGATTCGCATGCTGCGAAATCTGCACGCATTGGCCATGGAATCTGAAACTGGAGCCCGTTCCCTGCGCTATATGGATACCCTGCTGGCTCTCTCGCCAACGTCCGCTCAGGACCGCCTGGCGCGGGCACGGTATCGATTGCAGAAGGGATTGGTCGCGCCAGCTCGCGAGGATGTCAAGTGGTTGCTCGACAACGCTCCCGACGGGATCGATTTGGAGCGCGTTGCGGAATTTTATAGATCCCTGCAATCAACTCGTTCCTTCTGACTGCGGGCAGGCTTTTCGGATGAATCCATCTAGGGATTAAAGGATGCCGAACTCCACCGTCGCCATTCGGTTGTCGTCACGCTCGAAAGGCCCCGGATTCTTCTTGGGTGCTAGAACACGCTTGTGCCGGGCAGAGTTCGAATGAACAAAAAACCTCAAGGGCCAGCTCAAAGCGACGATGAAGTCATCGGGCGCGCACTCAAGTACTCTCTTGCCCTAGGGGTGCTTATCGCCCTTGCGATTGGCACCACGGTGTTCCTTTGGAATCGACCCAGTTCGCTCCCAGACAATAGGACCACTCCTTTTTCGCCGCCAGAGTCAAAGGGGCGCTTGATTTGGGACATTCCGAAGGTTTTATTTTCGAACATCACTCACGAGTCCGGAATCGATTTTGTCCATGAAAATGGGGCCTACGGGGACAAACTCTTGCCGGAAACGATGGGCGCAGGCGTGGCTTTCATCGACTTCGACGGCGACGGTGATCAAGACCTTATTTTTGCGAATGGCGCCACATGGCCCTGGCACGACTACGGGAAGCCGAGCCAACCGACCATGGGTGTTTACGAGAACGACGGCAAAGGTCGTTTCAGGAACGTCACCAGAGGGTCTGGATTGGAAGCCACGGTCTACGGGATGGGATTAGCTTGCGGGGATTATGACAACGACGGACGTGTCGACTTGTTCCTCGCTTCGGTTGGAGGGGGTCACCTATTCCACAACGAGGGCGGCGGACGTTTCAGGGAAGTCACTCAGGAAGCGGGGGTAGCAGGAGATCCCTCAGATTGGAGCACCAGTTGCTCATGGCTCGATTTCGACAACGACGGCCGTCTCGATCTCTTCGTTTGTAACTATGTCCAGTGGTCACGCTCGATTGATTTTGAAGTCGGTTATCAACTTGTGGGGATCGGCCGCGCCTACGGACCTCCGGTGAACTTTCCCGGATCCTTTCCAAGACTCTACCACAACGAGGGAGGGGGGAGATTCGTCGAAGTGACCGAGCGTGCGGGGTTGCGAGTCAAGAATCGAGCCACCGGAATCCCAATGGCGAAGTCGCTCGGCGTCGCCCCTATCGATATCAACAGCGATGGTTGGATTGACCTGATCGTTGCCAACGATACGGTTCAGAATTTTGTATTCACGAATGCGCACGATGGAACTTTTCGGGAGGTCGGCGCCAGTGCTGGGGTGGCGTTCGATAACTACGGAAGCGCGCGGGGTGCCATGGGGATCGATGCCGCGCGTTTTCAAGAGGATCAGAGCCTCGGAATATTGATTGGAAATTTTGCCAACGAAATGGCCGCCTTTTATGTTTCGCAGAGGGATCCAATGATCTTCACCGACGAGGCGATCAGCCAAGGGGTTGGCCCTACGAGTCGCCAGGCATTGACCTTTGGCGTGTTTTTCTTCGATTACGACTTGGATGGCTGGCTGGATCTCTTCACCGCCAATGGCCACATAGAAGAAGACATCGGCAAGATTCAGAAGAGCCAGCATTACCGACAACCCTCGATGATCTACTGGAATTCCCGCGGCTCGGGTGGGAAGGGTGAGTTTGTCAAGTTGACGGAGGAGAACACTGGTGCGGACCTTGTCAAACCCATCGTGGGTCGGGGTTCGGCATTCGCCGATATTGATGGGGACGGTGATCTCGATATCGTGATCTCCGAAGTCAACGGTCCCCCGTTGCTTTTGAGGAA
>CANLCA010000213.1 GCA_947487925.1 Verrucomicrobiales bacterium
CAGAGCCCCGGTCAGCAAGGGGCAGACGGTTTATTTCAACGTTCAGAGTCGGGCCATCGACTCCAAGCTGCAGCCAATTCTCGTTCTCCACGACTCGACCGGACGCGAGTTGAGGAGATCCCTCCCGGGCATGCGCCTTGAAGCCACGGCAGACCAGGACACGTCCTTTGTGGTCGAAATTCACGATACCACATTCCGCGGCGGGGAGGATTTCTTCTACAGACTTGAAATCCTATCCACACCCGTTGTGCTGTCCGTGTTCCCGCCGAGTGCCGTGCCGGGAGCCAAGGCACGTTTCTCGTTGTTGGGCAGAAATCTTCCACGAAGCGTGCCGTGGACCGGTAGAAAACCCGGGACACAGGTCCTGGAGGAACTGTCCGTTGAAGTGGACGTCCCTAGCGTCGACGTTGGTGTTTCGGCGCTGTTCACAACCGTTGAAGGATCTGTCGCCGAGGCTCCACTCGACATTGCGACTGTTCCGCTGCCGTCGACGGCGGAGATCTCCAGCCCGTTGAAGATTGTGATGGCCTCTGCGCCCGTCGCGGTGGAGTCCGAGGAGAACGACACCCCAGGGCAAGCCCAACAACTGAATCCACCCTGCGAGTGGGCTGGCAGGTTCTACCCCGCAGGAGATCAGGACTGGGCATGGTTCGAGGCTAAGAAGGGCAGTGTGTATTGGATCGAGGTGTGGTCACAACGGCTAGGAAATCCGACGGATCCCTTCCTTTTGGTGCAACGACTTTCGCGAGATAAAAAAGGCGTCGAGAAGGTCGAGGAAACGCAGGAATCCAATGATCAAGACGCCAATGTGGGCGGCCGTGAGTTCCGAACAAATTCGAACGACCCCGTGTTGCGAATCGAAGCCAAAACGGACAGCAAGTACCGCATCCAAGTGAGGGATCTTTTCAACGTCTCCAACCACGATCCGAGCCTTAGCTACCGGGTCACGATATTGAAGGAATCGCCGGATTACACTTTGGTGGCAACACCTCTCCCACCACCGCCCACAAAACCGGATACACGAGAGGCATATCAATGGTCCAATCTGGTTCGCCGGGAGGGCACCATCCCGATCAACGTGATCGCGTTGCGTCGCCACGGGTTTGCCGGTGATATCGAGCTGAAGCTGGAAGGACTCCCGTCCGGCGTTAGCTCGCAGCCCACGAAGATTGAAGGAAACAAATCGTCGGCGGTGCTCCTCATCACTGCGAACACCAACGCCGCCTCTTGGATGGGTTCAGTGCGCGTGACGGGAACTGCAAAGGTTGAAGATCGTGAAATCCAGCGCACCGCAAAAAGCGCTGCCCTGCTGTGGCCCGTGGCCGATTATAACAATGAACCGGTGCTTTCGAGGCTCGCCGACGAAGTGGTTCTCGGGGTGACCGCGTCTGAAACCCAACCTCTGAGCGTCTCCTGCGCCACCAATGGAATTGTCGAAGCGACCGAAGGAGCCAAAATGAGCATTCCCTTGCACCTCCGCCGCGCTACGGACTGGGCTTCCGCCCTCAAGCTCAAAGCGGTTGGACCCAGCGCGCTCGACGGTCTCAAGGAACTTGAGCTCGATGGCAAAGCCACCAACGCCCTTCTCGAGATCGATCTAGCCAAGCAAAAGCTCGCCGTGGGCACACACCGATTCCATCTGCAGGGGACAACCCAGGGCAAATACCGCAACGATCCGGAAACCGCAAAGGAAGCGGAGGAGAAGGCCCGGCAAGCAGAGAAAGCCGCCGAGCAAGCCACCAAAGCCGCCAAAGAAGCACGCGAAGCCGCTGCAAAGATCCCCAAGGAAAACAAAGACGAGAAGGAGAACCAGGAAAAACTCGCACAGGAATCCGAGGCCAGGCAGAAAGCGGCGGAAACACATCGGGACGCCGCCAAGAAATTCGCCAAGGAAGCTTCGGAGAAGGCCCAACCCCGTGATGTCACGGTCATGGTCTATTCGGAGCCTATCACCGTCAAAGTGACTCCTAAACCACAGTAACTGCTTTCTTTTGAGACTGTGCAACTAAGTCAAACATCCCTCTTTCAGGACAAACTTTTCAGACGAATCACGATGACTTCAACAGGGCTCGCTTTCGCCGCAGGGTTCGGCACATTGGCAGCCTTGAACACCGAGGGAAACCATGGCATGCAGTTCACGTGGCACTGGACCGTTATTCCCTGGATGGTGGTTGGAGCCTTAGGCAACTGGCGGTTATGGGTCTTCCTTCTGGAATCTGAAGGAAACCTCAGTGCGCAGGGGAAGAAAAAGTTCTTCATTTATTGTGGACTGCTGGCATCAGTCGGTTTGGGTGCGTTTCTTTACCCGATCCGTTTTGTCGACCAAAGCCGCTTCGGGGACCTTGCTCAAGGACTGGTCGCCGCAGCAGGGGTCCTTTCAGCCATGGGTTGGATGATTCATCAGTTAGGTCGTGCTTTTGCCAAAGCTGATTCCATCGAGCTAGCACACCATGGATCGCTCGGTGGAGAGGGCGGTGGATCTGAGATCCCTGAGAACCCGCCCACTCCGGCCGACCCAAGACCCAACTCCTCGGAGTAGGACAATTGCCTCAAAGCATTGCGCAGGCAGCCTAGTCTTGCCGTGCGATTCCCCACTCCATAAGCTGTCCCCATGGCTGGCATCACCATCGTGTTACGGAATCCACCAACCCAGGTTCCTGCGCCCGCCATAGTGAATCCACGCCACCCGGAAGACACCGGTATGTTTTCCACGCCAAATCGACTCATTCTAAGGCGTTTAGTTCCGATGACCATGCTCGCTGCCTGCTTGATGGATCATGCCCGGGCACAAACTTCATCAACCGTTTCAAACGCCTCGATCCGTGAATCCACGACCCTCAGTGCTGGGGCCGAAACAGTGACGTTGCCCCAATCGGTGCCGGATCCGATCGAACCGTTCAATCGCCTCATGTGGAGTTTCAACAGGGGGCTGATGACAGGATTGGTAAAACCCACCGCCAGGGTCTACCGATTTTTCGTGATCAAGCCAGTCAGGACCGCCATAGGTCACTTCGGAAAAAACATCACTTACCCTGGGAGATTGATCAACAACCTGCTGCAAGGAAAGTGGGGCGGTGCATCGGATGAAACTCGGCGGTTTTTTGCCAATACCGTGGTCGGCATGGGAGGCGTGATGGATGTGGCCACTCGATGGAAGATCCCGGCGTCGGACGCGGATTTCGGCCAAACTTTTGGGCAATGGGGATGGAACCCAGGGTGCTACCTGATGCTCCCCATACTGGGTCCGAGCAACGAACGGGACCTGGTCGGGCTGGCAGTCGACTCAGCGGCAAATCCGCTGACCTATCTCTCATTCTACCCGTTCAATCCCCACAACCCGCTGACCTACATGAGTCCCTACACCTACTTGACTCATGGGGTGTTGTATAACGGTCTCAGCGATACGGTCGACGACACCGTTCGGTTCATCGATTCCGAGAAAGACGCCTATGCCAACATTCAGTATGCGTGGACTTTTGCGCGTGAAAACCGAGTGGCAGATTTCAAAGTCAAGGGGGAGCAGGACCCGGCCTCATTGGAGACTCTGCAATCGGTCTTTTTCACCTTCAAAGACCGTGAGTTTCCAAATCGAGGCAAGACACGCTCGGCGTTGATTCCGGCCACAGGCAAGAAGTTGAAGGTCACATTTTGGTTGCAACCTCAGAAGTCTGCGATGGTCTATATTGTCCCGGGCCTGGGCTCCCATCGCCTGGCGGAAGCCTCCCTCGCGCTGGCGGAGTTGGTCTACAAGCAAGGCTACTCTGTGGCGTGCCTCAGCAGCCCCTACAATCATGAGTTCATGGAGCATGCTTCCACCGCGGCCATGCCGGCTTACACTCCGGTGGATGCCCGTGATTTGCATGGTGCGTTGACGGAAATCGATCACCTTTTGGAGGCGCTGCATCCGGGCCTGATAGGTTCGAGGGTCCTGATGGGGTATTCCATGGGAGCGTTCCAATCCCTGTTCGTCGCGGGCACCGAATCGACCAATCAGCCTCCCTTATTGGCGTTTGACCGATATATCGCGATCAATCCACCGGTCCGATTGCTGCATGGCGTTTCGAAACTCGACGAGTTTTATGAAGCGCCGCTGGCCTGGCCCGCCGGGGAACGCACCGCTCACATTGAAAATGCGTTCCTCAAAGTGGCCGCGCTCAGCAAAAGCTCCTTGGCACCGCAAACCACGCTCCCCTTTGACGCCGTGGAGTCCAAATTCCTCATTGGCCTGGCGTTTCGCCTGATTCTGCGCGACATCCTCCTGAGTAGCCAGCAACGAGACAATCAGGGAATTCTCGGACAGCCCATCACCCCATTCAGGCGAGCTTCTCTGCACAAGGAGATTCTCAAATTCTCTTACAAAGACTATTTCGAGAAGTTTGCCGCGCCGTACTATTCAAAACGTGGAATTGATCTGACCTCCGCTGAAGTGATGAGGAAAGCGAACGATCTACGAACCTACGGTGCCGCGTTGCAAGGAAACCAGCGCATCCGGTTGATCCTCAATCGGAACGATTTTCTCCTGGCGGATGAAGATTTGAAATGGCTGGAGAAAACATTCAAGCCCGAGCAATTGGCGGTCTTCGATCAAGGCGGCCACTTGGGAAGCCTGGCTCATCCGGCGGTGCAAAAGGCCATCGCAGCCGCGCTCGAAGGGCTCGAATCACGCCCGTCCAATTGAGAAATCTCTGGAGCATGTTTTCATCGAACTCATTGGACGGCGAGCTCAAGACAGCCCACCATCCCCGAACGCACCCTAACAGAATATATTAAGTCATGAAAATCACCATCCTCGGGGCCGCCGGCGGCGAAGTGACAGGCTCAGCGTATCTGGTCGAAACCGGCAATATCAGGCTTCTTGTGGACTGCGGCTTGTTCCAAGGCGGGCGGCGGGCGGAGGAATTCAACCGGCAACCGTTCCTCGAGAACCCGGAGCAGCTCGATGCTGTCCTGCTCACGCACGCGCACCTCGACCACACAGGCCGCCTGCCATTGTTGGCACAGGCCGGGTTCAAGGGCCCTCTCTACGCCACTCCCGCCACGATCGAGATGACCGGTCTGATCCTCCGGGATTCCGGAAAAATCCAAGCCCAGGACGCCGAGCGGGCCAACCGCAAGCGTCTCCACGACGACGCCCCTCCGTTCAAACCTCTCTATACAGCCGCGGACGTGGAGACCATTCTCGCCCAACTCAAACCCGTCCCTTATGGCGATCCGATCTGGGTTGCTAAAGGCGTTCACGTCCGATTCATCGAGGCCGGCCACATGCTGGGTTCGGCCAGCATTCAACTGCTGATCGACGAAAACGGCGTGCATCGCCGCATCGTATTCTCAGGCGACATCGGTCCGAAAGGGGCCCCGATTCTGCGCGATGCTGAAACGTTCTCCCAGGCCGACATGGTCTTCCTTGAGTCCACCTACGGAGATCGCGATCATCGTGCGTTTGCGGACACAATCCACCAGTTTGTGGAAGTCCTCAAGGAGGCCGTCGCCCAAAAAGGCAAGGTGTTTGTGCCGACTTTTGCCGTCGGCCGAGCGCAGCTTCTGACCACCTTGATGGCATGGATTTTTCGCGAAAAAACGCTGGAGCCATTTCCTGTGTTCTTGGACAGCCCCATGGCCATTGAGGCATCGCGAATCTACGCGCGGCATCCGGAGTTGTTTGACGAGGAGATGGTCGCGTTCCTTAAAGAGAGACCGCTCGCACAAGATCTCACAACCATGAGGATGACCGCGACCCAGGAAGAATCGAGACAGATCAACGACATCCCCGGTCCGTGCCTGGTCATGGCAGCTGCGGGCATGTGCAACGCGGGCCGCATCCTGCACCACTTGCGCAACAATCTCGGGAATCCGCAGACCCACTTGATTTTCGTGGGGTTCCAAAGCCGTGGCAC